>NZ_JBJGYY010000028.1:0-59300 GCF_054050235.1 Geodermatophilus sp. SYSU D00696
AGCGCCCACAGCGCGTCACTGATCAGCCGCGGCGGTGGGGAAGACACCGGCGACGACATGGCCGGCAGCCTGCGCCGATGCCAGGTCGTCAACTAGAGCCCGACGACCTACTTCCGCAACGTCTTCTAAGAGGGACACACCTCATGCATTCGGCGTCCCGGAACTCGTTGTGACGGGTTACCGGAGGCCCGTCGGCAGCGTGCAGGGCAGAGGGACCGGCCACCGGCCCGAGGACCGAGCCTGGCTATCCGCACGCGAGCGCCAACGGCGTCAGCAGGCCGAACGCGCCCCGTCCGGGGGACCAGGCCACGGGCAGTTAGCGGCGATCGGGACGGAACGCACCGCCGAGCCGCCGACCCGATGTGTGGGTGGTGGGCGGACCTCCCAAGCAGGCTGAAGGCCGATCCCCACGTGGTGCTTGGCCACCTGCCGGCACTATGTCTGAGAGCAAACCCGAGCCGCCGCCTACGGCGGCTCGGCGGTCGAGGTCGTCGAGCGACGCGTCAAGGTCCCGACATCACCCGCCGGCACATGGCGGTCAACATCCGCAAGTTCGTGCTGCAGGCGCACTCCCTCGACGTGCTGGTGGCCACCGGCACGCTCACCGTCCAGGCCGCCCGGTTCCTCGAGGCCGCCGTCGCCTCGGGGCTGAACGTGCTGGTCTCCGGCGGCACCCAGGCGGGCAAGACGACGTTGCTCAACTGCCTGGTGGCCGCGGTCCCGGCGCGCGAGCGGGTGATCACCTGCGAGGAGGTCTTCGAGCTGTGAAAGATCCCGCCGGACCCTGAACGTGAGGGCGGAGGGGCAGGAAGCGCGTCCGTTCCGCTTCCTGCCCCTCCGCCCTACTTGTTCGGCTACGGGCGGCGGTACCCCCAACGCAGGAGTGCGCCGCCAGCCGCGCTGGTCGATCCCCATACGGCGAGGACCACCAGGCGCACCTCGCTCGACGGCTCGATCAGGATGGCCGTCAGGCACAGGATGCTGGTGAACACGAGGTAGGAGAGGGCCACCTTGACCCTCCACCTCTCGATCACGATCTGGTCGGTGTGGACCACCCGCAGCTGGGCGTAACCCGGCGCCATGGGCTCGTCCTCCATGAACGGGATGTCGTTCAGGCCCGCTTCCGACTGGTCCTGCCGCTGGACCTTGTCACCCGGAGTGGTGGGCATTTCTTCTCCATTTCGGTGGTGCGGAGACGTAGTCCCCGCAGTCGGGGCTAGTTCAACATGCGCACCGTGTCGCACCGCTGCGTGCGACGAATTGACGTCAGATCGGCCTCAATGCGCATTTAGGTATTCACCTCCCTTCCTCAACTCAACCGGGAGGCAGTGCACGGTTGGGTCCGCTATTCCCCACAAATCCGCGCATCGAGCAATTACGGCCACGGGGTTAACCGGACTCATTAGGTGAGTCCAAATTACCGATTGAGCCCCTCCCCAGGTGTGATCCGTTGCGGACGACTGCTCGACAGTTGCCGATTCGATCGCTGGGCTGGTTGCTCGTACACCTGCGCAGTCAGGCTGCGCTTCCCCGAGACAAGGCCCTGCCGCATCCCAACTAGAGGAATGTGTTGCGGCGACTGCGGGTTGCATGGATACCGCGAACCCGGCGAACGCCGTTGCCATAAATAGCGCGCATATGGCGTAACGGCGTGCGCTCCTTCGCAGATTCAACATCGAACTCCCTTCTTCGTGCAGGGTTAGAGGAAGCGGACCTCAACGAGACTGTTGTCCGCGTTCTTCACAGCCATCGATGCACCCCGCTGCTGCGTCTCGTCCACGTAGCGGAATACGGAAACGGCGCGACGTACCGCTTCCGTGACTGACACTCCTTCCCGATCTGCATATCCCTTGAGGGTGTCCGCGACCTCTGAATTGACGTTCAGGGACAGCCGGACCTGCTCATTGCTTTTGTTGTTCTGAGCAGCATTCCCAGTCGTCTTGTGGACATTTGAGCCATTGCGTGGCATCTGCTTGTCACCTCCCTTCGTGTACCGGTGTGCCACCTCGGCGGGGTGGCTTGCTCTCCAGGTGACGAGTGGAGCTTACGCCCGGGACCACCAGGACGACACATGCGATGCGTAAAAACTACGCATCCTGGGGGGCGGTCGCTGCGGCCGACGTCCTGTGTAGTGAGCAGGTCTTCGAGTTGCGGGTGCCGCTGCCCGACGTGGTGGCGATGCAGACCCGCCAGCCCAACCTCGAGGGTGCGGGGGAGATCCCGCTGCGCCGGCTGGTCAAGGAGGCGCTGCGGATGCGGCCCTCGCGGATCGTGGTCGGCGAGGTGCGGCAGGAGGAGTGCCTGGACCTGCTCATCGCGCTCAACAGCGGTCTACCGGAGATGACTGAAGCGCGGTAGACGGATGAGTTCCGCCCGACTGGGACACTGGGTCGCATGCCGGAGGAGTCGAACCCAGACACGCTGCCGACGCCAAGGGACCCCACCGGCCCGTGTCCGTGGTGCGGCCGAATCTCCAACTTCGATGTCTCGGGCGGAGCCAGCCTGGCGGGTCGGCCTGGTCCGTATCCCGTCGGCTGGATCGACACGCACGCGCTGTCCACGCTGAAGTGCTCCGGCTGCAAGCGGACTGCGGCCGTCATCACCGACGAGACAGGTAGGGGCATTCACTGGTATCCGGCTCCCGGCATGGGCCTCCTGGACCGGCAGGTCAACAAGGGCGTGGCGTCGGCCTACGACGAGGGCATGCGCTGCCTCGGCATCGGTGCCAACCGGGCGGCGGCGGTCATGTTCCGGTCGGCGTTGAGCCTCTTCGTCAAGGACAAGGGCAGCGAGGCGGCCAAGAAAGAGCGCCATCTCAAGAACGCGCTCAAGCACATGAAGGCTGACAACTCCCTGCACCCCTCCCTGTCGGAGTGGGCGGATCACTTGAACCAGTTGGGCAACGAAGGAGCGCATCCCGAGGACTACGACGACGTGACGGCCAAGGAGGCCGAGGAACTGGGCAAGTTCGTGCGTCACCTCATCCATGCTGAGTACGAGTTGCCCGCGCAACTCCGCCGCGCGCGTGGGTTGCTCAAGGACGAGCCAGAGGACAACGGCGGGGCGGCCGAAGAATCCGGCTCAGGCGGCCTTCCTTCCGCATCCGACCTGCTAGGTCGGCCGGGGATCTGGTAGTCCGCTCTACAGACGACTCTCGGCGTGTCGTGGGGGTCCTGGGATCGCTGGTCGCGCTGGGCTCCGGGGAGAGCGACACGCCGCCCATGCCCTCCGGGGGCGTCACCTTCCGGCCATAGCGTCGAAGCCGTGACACAACGGGAAGACCAGCCGGTAGCGGACGAGATCGCGGGATGGATGCGGAACGCCGGATGGAGAGGTGACGTCGCCAGCGGGGCCGTGTCCGGCCTCGTCGTTGCCCTCCTGACAGACCCGGGGCCGATCGTCTTCTCCGTCGTCGGCGTCCTCGTCGTCACCCTCGTCGGCTTCTGGGCCGTTCAGGTACGTCGAGGCCAAGGCCCAGGGCGGCACCGCCGCCTGCGGAGTGACATGGACCGACGCCATGCCCGGTGGCGACGCGGCCGGGCGGTACTCCTTGGCGTCCTGATCGCGTGGGTCGTCTACTTCGGCAGCGTCTTCGGTGCATCAGTGACGTCGTAATGGAGAGCCAACGCGGCTCCGCTGGCTGGGTGATGAAGGCGGAGCCGGTCCCCGTCGAGGTGGCCCGGGACGGCGGCTGGCACCGGGGCCTCCTCTACGGGTGGCGGCTGGACTCGGAACGCGCATGGGTCGCTCACGTCCACTACTCGATGCCGACCGAGTGGGGCCGAGGCCACTTTGTGGACGCCGTCGAGGCCGACCGTATCCGCCGCAAGGTCGTGTAACGCGAGAAGGCCCTCGACCTCCACGAGGGAGGCCGAGGGCCTTGAGGATCGTGCGGATGGGCCAGCGCGAGGGCGGTCCGAGGGCTCCTCAGAGGGCCGCTAGCGACGCCTACGTCCCGGATGGGTCCAGCGAGGTCCAGAGGGCGACGTCGGGAAGTGGGACGTCGGTGTTCACCTCGGGGTCCGCCTCACGGCGGTCGGGGCGCTGGAACCAGTCCGCCATGATCCGGAAGATGCCTCCCGTCACCCGATCCCTCTCGGCCGGGCTGATGCCGGGGTCCATGTAGAAGGCGCGGACGGTTTCTAAGAGATCCTGCGCGCGGTCATCACTGCCGAGATCGGCAGGGACATCGTCAGAGGCCCGGATCGCGGCCTTCATGAGGGCGACCTCGGAGATGGGAAGGACTCTTGCGAGGGCGGCGATTTGGTCACCGGAAGTGCGCCGCGGGCCGTCCTTGGGCCTGACGAGGTAGTGGACGGGCGGCTCAACTCTTGGAGGGCGTCCCGCACGAGGGCGGCGAAGGCGTCCAGTTCAGTCCTCCTTGGGCCGTGTTCGGTACTTCTCCATCGCGTTCGCAACAACCTCGTCGATGACGCCGGAGTCGTAGGCGTGAACGGCGGCACCTCGCCACGGTTCCTCGGCGGGGAGTCCGTCCGGCGTAGTCGCGTGAGGGCGGCCGATGGCGTCGATGAAGGTCCGGACTCGGATGCCGCGTTGCCGGGCGGCCCGGCGGATCTCCACGCGGACCATCTCGGCGTCCGCATCCGCTCGGCCGATCCACCGGCCGAGTTGGCCTAGGGCCTGGAGGGCGGCCTCTACATCATCCACCGGGTCATCGTGGCTGATGGGTGCCGGTTAGAGACTGAGTAGCCGTCGGACGTGCCAGGGTGGGAGACCGGCGTTGCCGAGCGCGACAGGCAGACCGCGCCAGTACCTCGGGGGAAGGCTCTCGTCATAGCCCCATGGCCTGGAGAGCCTGGGTCACGGCAGCGACAACGCCTTGACCGATGACACTGCCGGTGCCAGAGACGGCGACATCCTTGGCGCTCTCCAGCGCCCGGCGGACAACGCCCGGCTCCACGACAGGCTGGTCGGTGACCTGACGCAACTCGGCGACGGCCGCCTCCGCCTGCGCGGTCTGCTCCTCGTCCAGGCCCAGCGCGCCGAGGCGGACGAGGGCCTCGAGTTGGTCCGCCACGGCCGCCACCTGGCGACGGTTGTCCTCGGTCATGGTCACGGTGACCGTCTGCACGGTGCCGGGGCTATTCGCCGCGATGGCCGCGCCGGGCGAGCCGGTCACGTTGAAGTAGTTGTTCACGGTGGAGGCGTCGCTGGGTGCGGTGGGCATGTTGGCAGCGGCGGGGGAGAAGTCATTGACGGACCGGCCGGACTCCAGGACCCGCTCGCCGCGCGTCGTGATGCTCGGCCGTGCCAAGCCGCCGCCGAAGGTGGCCGTTCCCTTGATGTAGCCCTCATCCATGAGCCACCGGGCCGCCGTGTTGATCTCGTCGGAGGTGAACTCGTGTCCGTAGTAGGTGCCGTAGTCACTGGCATAGAAGTCGTTGAACTGCGGGTGGGGGTCGCCGTGCAACGTGCGGTCGTGCAGCCAGGACAAGAAGGCGTCACGGGCGGCCTTGCGCCGGCCGAGGAGGTCGCCGCGCGCAGTCCTCAACTTCTCGATGAGGCCGAGCCCAGCCGGGCGGACGAAGCAGGACCAGCCGCGATAACCCAGGGGCGTGTTGAGGCCGATCAGCCCGTCCTCCCGCAGGAACCTAAGGCTCCCTGCGATGGCCTCTGCATCCTCGGGTTCCTGGTCATTGAACAGGGGGGCGAGGTCCACGAGGACACCCATCGGTCCACCGTTGTCGGCGATCCAGTCCAGGAGTCGGAGCCGGAACAGGACGGAGGGGGAGAGGTTGTAGCCGCGTGCGAGATCCACAGCGCCAACGGTAGGTCGAGGTACTGACACCTCGTGGCGACGCGCTTGCGCATCGTGGAGTTGTCGTTGGTCGTCGGTCCTGTCCTCGGCGCGCACGGCTCAGTCGGCGGCGTACTCCTCCAGGACCGCAAGAACGTCTCGGCCAAGGGGAGTGATCCGGTGGACGAAAATCTCCAGGCCAGACTCGGTCTCCGCCAGCCCTCGGGCGGCAAGCGCAGAGAGGCAGAGCATCGTGAGCCGGGGAGCGAGATCCGACTCCTCGCGCACCAACTCTGACGTCCAGATGAGCGACGTCCCAGACATCCTTGGCGGCTGCCGCGTCAGGAGAAGCAGGATGCGCGCGTGGTGCTCGGTGAGGTCGGCCAAGGCTGTGAGAACCACCTCCGCCTCATCGGCGGTACCCGGGTCGGCCGCCGCGTGGCCAAGGGCGGCCCCCATCGCGCGGAGGGTGCCGTCGTGGCCGTTCATGCCAGCGGCGTGGAGAACGCGGGTGACGAGGGAGAGGAGTTGAGAGTTGTCACCAATCCGCTCACCGATCTCTTCCCGAGTCATCCCGGAGACACGCTCGGCGGCCGTAAGGGCCACCGAGCGGCGGCGTTCGGTCTCCTCGCGGACGCGTCGGACCACGCGCTCGGTGAGCACGCCGACGCCGGGGATAGGAAGGAAGAGGCCAACTCCGGCGGCCAGGACATCCCCGCCGATCTGATCCACGAGGTCTCGACGGTCCTGCTGCTCAGCCACGTCGTGACGGTAGTTCGGGTAGGGGTTGGAGCGGTCTCGGCTGCGATCCGACACGATTGCTAGGGCAGGTCACTAGTTGCAGGCGTTTGGTCGTCGGTTACCGACGCCTCGGCGAGGTGGTACCGCGCTGAGTAGCCGCCCGCGCGGTGCCACGTCACGACGGCGTGGCAGTTGCGGCAGCGCACGGCGCACTTGGCGACCTCGGCCGCCAGTCGCTCTGGCCGCGCTGGCGCGTAAACCAGCGCAGAGACGTTGGCGGCCTTGTCGTCACCGATGTGATCAAACTCCAAGACACGCGGGTCGGTGGCGTTGTAGGGGCATGACCCTTCATGAGTGCCGACGCAGGGGTGGGCCTTCTTGTAATCCCAGACCCACCGACGGTTCCGTTCGCGTCGCACTTCGACTGACCAGACGGCCTTGTAGCCCGGTCCTTGCTCAGCGAGAAGGGCTCGGTCCTCCGCGCGGGATATATCACGGAAGGCGTCCAAGGCTTCCTTGTTGCGCTCGTAGTACCCGGCGTGTTGTGCATTTCGGCACACCTGGCATTTCCGGTGGTAGCCATCCTTGGAATTGCCGGTGGAGCGGCCGAACTCAGCCAGGGACTTCTCCTCCTGGCATCCGGTGCAGACCTGGCATGTGACCGACTCTTCCTCGGCCGATAACCAAAGGGACTCCGTCAACGCCCGGCGGAACGCCTTCCGGCACTCATCATCGCAGAAGTGTGCGTTCGGGTGGCGGCCCGAGAGATCCGCTGAACACGCCTTACAGACCTTGGCTCGGGTCCCGTGTCGCCGGGCGTAGTAGTTGTTGCACCGCTGGGAGCAGAACGCTGCGTGGGTCCGCTTCTCAGAGATGTCCTCGTTGCACCAGTGGCAACGGCGCCTACGGGCGGGCATGCGGCCGACCGTAGGTCCGCCCGCCGACAGGTTCGTCACGCTGGGCTAGGGCGGCGGGCGCCGCCGGAACGTAGGGGAGCCTGTGACGTTGACCGGAACTCGAGGGTGGAGCCGGACAGGTCGGCGAAGGTCGGAGTCAGGCCGGGCTGGCCATGCGACGGCGGGCCTCGGCCCGTCCACGTTCGGCGGCGGTGGAGGGGACATCCTCGGTGCTGGCGAAATTGCTCGTTTCGGTGGCCGCTCCGGTCATGGGGCCGCCCGTGACCTTCGGGTAGCGGCGGCGGGCCTCGGCCCGAACCTCCTCAGCGGCCGAGGCGACATCAGGCTCGTCATCATCACCGGCCGCATGTCCATAGGTCTCCTGGGCGGCCTTGGCCTCCGCGAGGACGGCGGCCAGCCGCTCAGCCTCGGCACGCAGGTGGACGAGGGTCGCCTCGGCGGCGGCGATCTGATCGGCGGTGGTGGTCACGAGGTCTCCTCGGTCGCGGGGGTTCGCTGAAAGGCGGCGGGGGTCCGCCGGAAACGGTCCCGGGCGGACGTCCTGGCCGGGCGGTCGGGACCGCCATGCATTGGGACCAGGACGGCCCGGTCACCGCGTGCCGGGGTCGCGGAGGGCCAGGACCAGCGGTTGCGGGCGGCCCCGGCGACGGTGAGGCCAAGGTTGTCGGCCTGGCGGGCCTTGAGGCCGCCGAGGGCGGCGTTGGAGTAACCGCCAGCGGCGAAGGCCACCGCGGTCCGGACGTGGACGGCGGCGTCGTGGACGAGGCCGAAGCGTTCTCAGAGGGAAGAAGCTGGACGGGTCCAGAGGTCGGACCAGGCGGTGGTCTCCTCCGGGCTCGGCGTGCCAAGGGGCCATGCCGGAGGGGTCTCTGGGGGCTGGGTCATCGGGGTCCAGCCACCGGAGGCCCCGGCGGCGGCGGACCGGAAGGAGGTCGGGTCGGGGGCTGGGCCGGATCGGGAGTGTCCGCCGGAGGGCATCAGAACATCCTTTCGGTTCGAGTGATCGCGACCCCACTGTCCGAACGGCGCGGGGCTCTAATCTAGGGAGATGGAGGACGCGCCGGACGACGCTTCGGGATTTATCGATCTAGCGAGCTTGCTTGTCTCGTTTGTCTCGCTTGCGGTGGCTATTGTCGCTTTGATACTGGCCTACAGGGCATGGAGGCGACCGTTTCCTGCTGACCCCACGCGCGTCCCTAGTTGGGGTTTTCCTCCGAATGAGGATCGACGTGTGATTCGCGGACCCGCGGACGCCCTGGACTTGCTGCAGTTCCTAGAAGACAACGCCGGACGCAAAGTGCGCATTCGGATCACGCTTGACCCGGCGTATTTCGACGCGGGAATTGGAACCTGGCTTGAGCCAGACAACGGAGGATTTACGGTCCCTGTGGACCGGAGCCACTCGCATATGTCCTTGATTGAATTGGCTCGCATCACCCAAAACCCGCCGACATGGGCTCAATTCACGATTCAGGGAGGCCGCTCCAGCCCTGACAGGATGGGAATGGTTCAGATGCACGGAATCTGGCAACTGAACGGCTACTTCGCTTGTCTCGGGTTTGTAGGTGTATGGACGGGAACAAAGAGCTACAACGTCTTCCCGTTGACTCCGGTCGAAGCTGTGACCTAGGGCGCGTCTTCTAATCCCGTAGCCAGATGAGGATCGAGGCGAGGACCAGCGCGCCGTGGAAGACGGTGGCGTGCTTGTCGTAGCGGGGTGGCGATGCCGCGCCAGGACTTGAGCCGGTTGAAGGCCCGCTCGATGACGTTGCGGCGCCGGTAGGCGGTGCGGTCGTAGCCGACCGGACGCCCGCCTCGTGAACCGCGATTGCGGCGGTGGCCGGCCTGGTCGGCCGGCTCAGGGATCACCGCGGTGATCCCTCGGCGGCGCAGGTCGGCGCGGTGGCCGCGGGCGGGGTAGGCCTTGTCGGCGATCACAGCATCCGGACGGGTGCGCGGTCGACCCGGCCCCAGCCGGGGCACCCGGACGGCGGCCAGCAGTGGGCCGAGCATCGGCGAGTCGCCGCCCTGCCCGGGGCCGACCAGCACGGCCAGCGGTCGGCCGCGGCCGTCGACGGCCAGGTGGGTCTTGGTCGACAGCCCGCCGCGGGAGCGGCCCAGGCCGTGGTCAGCCGGCTCGGCGTTGCCGCTGGTCGGCGTCGTCCCCCACACGGCCGCCTGACCGGGCGGCGGTGGCGCCGTGCTGATGCACCCGGCTGATGGAGGAGTCCACGCTCACCGTCCAGTCCAGCTCGCCGGCGGCATCGGCCTGAGCCTGCAGCGCCGTCAGGATCCGGTCCCAGGTGCCGTCGAGGCTGAACCGGTGGTGTCGCTTCCACGCCGTCTGCCAGTGCCCAAACTCCTCGGGCAGATCCCGCCACGCACACCCGGTGCGATAACGGAAGACGATCCCCTCGAGCACCTGACGGTGATCTCGGAACGGCCGTCCGCGCGCCCCATTCGAGCTGGGCAGCAACGGTTCCAGCCGAGCCCAGGCTTCGTCAGACAGCACTCCTGACCGCGCCATCTACGAACAATCGACCCTCACCGCAGGACCGTTTGGGAGACACGCCCTAGCTGGCTGGCTCCAGCACCCCGTTGATTGCTGTCCGCGGATGACGGCCGAGTGGCTGTGCACCGGTCGCTGGCCAGCCTTCACCTTGTCGGCGTCGGATGCGCGAGCAGGAAGCGCTGGGCCGCGCGGATATCCCGGCGCAGGAACGGCCACACGATGGCCAGGAGCACGCCGTAGCCGACGGCGATCACCGCCCGCCACGTCGCCGGGTCGGCGATCCACTGCCCGATGAACAGCACCTCCAGGCCCGAGTTGGCCACCACGCTGGTGCGCGACACCAGCAAGTACTCAGCCAGCAGCCGCGCCAGCGGCAACCGGTCAGGCGCGATCGATCGCCGCCCACGGACCGCGGCGGCCAGCTCCTTGCGCTGCCCAGCGGTGAGCACGGCCAGTGGGCTGTTCCAGGCGCGCACCCGGCGGGTGCTCCGCACCGCGGCGACCACGCCGGTCAGCTGGAGCACCAGCCCGGCGCTCGCGACGCTGAAGCCGGCGATCTGCTGCCAGCGCGGCACCGCCGACACCGGCGAAGAGACGCCGCCCAGCAGCACCGTCACGATGACGATGACGGCGACCGAAGCCAGGAGCAGCGCCAGCAGTGTCCAGATCCGCCGCCGGCGCCAGCGCCGCAGCCGCTGCTCCCCCGCCTCGGTGGGCAGGCGGTCGAGCAGCGCAAGGGCCTGCGCCCAGCGCTGCTCGTCCTCGCTCACCTCACCAGCACTTGCCGTCGTCACGTCGCTAGCTTCGCCGCCGTGAGCGCTCCCCATGGGACGCCCTGCCAGCGTCCCACCGGTCAGGTGAGGACGACGGTCCGCGATGGACGGTCGAGGCGGAGTGCGTCCTGGACAGCCCGAACGGCGACCCAGTCAGCAAGCCGAGCCGTTGACTCACCGCACCTCCGCCACCGAGCAGCGAGTGGTGGAGCACGCCAACCGCCTGCCGGGATCAGGCAACCGCCTGCGCCACCGTCAGCGCCCGGACGGTGTTCGTCCTCGGTCTCGAGCGTCCGTGGTCGACCGGCGGACAGTCCGCAGGGAGTCCGCAGGAGGTCCGCAGAACGTCCGTCTGGGCCCCTCAAGGGCCACCACCTACCAACGGCATTCCTGCTGCTCAGATCGTTAATAGCCGGAGAAGAGCGAGGTCAGCGGAGCTCCCCGATGGCCCTCCGGAGGCGGGTGCGCAGGTTCGAATCCTGCCGGGGGCACACCGGGTCGGAGGCCCCGCAGCGAGTCGCTGCGGGGCCTCCGTCGTGTCCGCGGCGCGGTGCCGCCGGACGGGTCAGGCCAGGAAGGACTCCCAGCCGCCGGCCGGGGCCGTGCCCACCGGCAGGGTCCGCAACCGGTCGAGGACGGCGGGGTCCTGCGCGTCCAGCCAGGCCACCAGTTGACGGAAGGACACCAGCCGCACCTCGGGCCGGCCGGCGATGGCCCGCAGGGTGTCCTCCACGGCGTCCATGTAGATCCCGCCGTTCCACTGCTCGAAGTGGTTGCCGACGAAGAACGGCGCGCGGTTGGTCGTGTACGCGCGCTCGAACCCGGCCAGGTAGGCGTCCCGGGCCTGCTGCCGCCAGGCGTCGTACATCGCCGGGTCACCGGACACGTCGCCCCGGGACTGCCGGTACATGAAGTTGTAGTCCATGGCGAGCGCGCCGCCGCTCGAGCCCGGATCGCTGCTCGGGAAGGGCACCGACGGCAGCGGGAAGTCCCAGAGACCGAGCTTCCTCCCGGGCCAGACCTGCTGCCCGCCGGGTGAGCTGGCGTCGTACCTCCACCCCAGCGCGGCAGCGGCCGGGAGCAGTCCGTCCTGGCCCTCGAGGCACGGGGTACGGCCCCCGATCAGCTCGACGTCGTAGTCGAAGGGGAGCGGCGGCAGGTCGCTGCGGCCGGTGGTGGTCTTCCAGGTCTGCACGAACCGCTTGGCCTGGGTGATCTCGCTGGTCCAGTCCTCCGGGGACCACGACCGGACGCCGGTCTCACCGCAGAAGTGGCCGTTGAAGTGGGTACCGATCTCGTGCCCGTCCAGCCAGGCGAGGCGGACCTCGGCCATGGTGTCGAGCACCTCCTGGGTCGACAGGAACCCGATGTCGGAGGAGCCGACCGGGTGCCGCGGCGGGGCGTACTGCATCCGGTGGTCGACCGGCAGCGCGTACAGCCCGGTGAGGAAGAAGGTCATCGAGGCGTGGATCTCCTGCGCCAGCCGCCGGAACCGGGGGAACTGACCCGTGGACAGGTTGGCCGCGCCGTCCCAGGAGAAGACGACGAACTGGGGCGGACGCTCGCCGGGCAGCAGCCGCCGCGGGACGGGCTGGTGGGGCTGCGGTCCGGTGTCGGCCGTCGACCCGTCGCCGATCAGCCGCACCGCGGGGACCGGAGCCGGCGGGGGTCCGGCAGGCGGTGGAGCCGGGGTGGTGGCGGGCGCGGGCGCGCTCTCCGTCGCCGTCGTGAAGGACCGCACTCCGGCACCGCAGCCGGTGGCGGCGAGCACGGAGGCCCCCGCCCAGCTCAGCAGTGCCCGTCGGCTCACTGCCCGCACGAGTCGTCACCGGTGATGCCCACGAGGTCCCCCACCATGTTGGCCCCCGTGCCCGCGCCACCCCGGTCGCGGTGGCCCGACGGACGGTAACGGCCCCGGGGAGGATCCGGAACTGGTCCGTGCGCCCCGGGACGACGACGCGCCGGAGCCTGGATCAGCGGCAGCGGTCGTCGGTCCCGGACCACGACGCACGAGGCCGCGCCGGCCGCCCGGAGACGGGCACCGACGGGACCCTCCTCGTCCCGGCGGAGCGCTCGCCTCGAGTCGACGGGCCGGCGGCCGATGACGACGGGTGCGCGGTGACCACCGCGGACGTCGTCCATCCCGGGAGGACCGCGATGCCCCGCCCCGACCCCCGCCAGGATCCCTGGCACGCCCCCGACCCGAGCTTCCTCGGCGAGGAGTCCCAGGGCGGGACGGGCAACCACGCCGGACCCGAACTCGCTCTCGCGCGGCTGCTGCGCTGGTTCCTCGGCCGCACGGACGGCCGGGACACCCGCGAGGCGATCGAGACCCGGGCCCGCGAGGCCCGGCTCAAGGCCGAGCGCAGGGCCGCCAGGCGGTCCCGCTGACCCCGTGCCGCCTCGACCGCCCTCGGGCGAGGTCAGTGCGGGCGGTAGGGGACGTACGAGCCCGTCACCACCACCGCGGGCGCCGGGCCGGGCACGCCGTAGCCGTCACCGTCGACGTCGCCGTCCGCGACCTCCGGCCCGCCGCCCACGCCGAGCAGCGTGCGGGTGACCTGCTGGGTGGAGTCGAGCAGGTCGTCGAGCGCGCGGTCGACGTGCGCGGCGGTGACCTCGGCCACCGGGTCCTGCTCGTGCAGCGCCTCCAGGACCGCGCGGCGCAAGAGCTCCTTGAGGAACGAGGCGGTCACGCCCTCGGTGCGCTCGACGGCGCGCGCCACGTCGTCCTCCGCCAGCCGCAGCGGCACGTCGCGGCCGTACAGCTCCAGCAGCCGGCGGCGGGCCGCGGCGTCCGGGAGGTCGACGTCCACCGCGACGTCGATGCGGCCGGGCCGGGCGGCCAGCGCCGGCTCGAGCAGGTCGGCCCGGTTGGTGGTCAGGACGAACAGCAGGTCGGCGTCGGGAGCCGCGCCGTCCATGGCGTCGAGCAGGTCGAAGAGCACGGGGCTGCCGCCGGGGCCGAAGGACCGGTCCATGGCGACGAGGTCGACGTCCTCGAGCACCACCACGGCCGGCTGCAGGTCGCGGGCCAGCTCGGTGACCGAGCCGACCACGCCGAGCGAGCGGCCGGTGAGCAGCAGCCGGGTGTAGTCGTCCATCCGGCCGAGCAGGTAGCGCACGGTGTGCGTCTTGCCGGTGCCCGGCGGCCCGTAGAGCAGCAGGCCGCGCTTGAGGTGCTGGCCGGCGGCCCGCAGGCCCGCGCGGTGCCCGGCGACGCCCAGGGAGTGCCGCTCGACCCGGCCGAGGACGGCGGCGGGCAGCACGACGTCGTCGCGCTGCAGGTCCGGCGGGTCGAGGAAGGTCAGCACGACCTGGCCCATCGGCCCGGGAGTGACCTCGACCAGCCGGCCGCGGTACACGTTCAGCTCCCGGCGCAGCCGGTCGAGCTCGGCGAGCACACCCTGCGCCCGCTGCACCGGCAGCCCGGCGACCTCGACGCGCAGCGTCGGCTGCTCGTGCTCCCTGGGCCCCTGCACCAGCAGCACGTAGCGGCCGGCGTCGTCGCTGACCAGCACCAGGGCCAGCCGCAGGCAGGCGAGGGTGGTGCCCGGACCGTTCGGCAGGTCGACCACCGAGGGGGCGCTCAGCCGGACCGGCGGCAGCCCCTCGCCGGTCATCAGCTGCTGCAGGTCGATCCCCATGAAGTGCGGCGGGAGCACGATGCCGCGCACCTCCACGGTGCGTCCGTCGGCCGCGGCCCAGGCGTCGAGTGCGGTCTGCAGGTTGACGTGCTCGAAGGCCGCCAGCTCCCGCGCGACCACCGACTCCTGCAGACCGGCCGGTCCGAGCGTCTCCTGCACGAGCGCGACGACCTCGTTGCCCGCTCCCTGGCCCGGGACGTGCAGCCACTCGAGCAGCGACCGCAGCCCGGCGGCGAACTCCCTGGCCTCGGTCTCGGATGCCTCGCTCGCCACAGCGCCACCTGCTCCCGGTCGGTCGGACGTAGCGGCGCAGCGTAGCCATCACCGCACTCGCCCGCGGCTCCGCGGCCGGGGGTCCCTGGTCGCCCGGCGCCCGCAAGGGGACGATCCTGGGCGGACTCACCCGGGCCGATCGAGGAGGCCGTCCTGAGCCAGCAGCACGCAGTCGAGCGCCGCCATCCCCCGACCGCGCTCATGAGCCTGGTCAACCCCGTCGTGCGGCGCCTCGTGCGCCGCGGCCGGGCCGGCGGCCAGCTGCTCGTCCTCCACCTCACCGGTCGGCGCACCGGCCGGCGTTACGACGTCCCGGCCGGCTACCACCTCGTGGACGGCGTCCCGACCGTCTTCACCAACAGCGGCTGGCGCCACAACTGCGCGGGGGGCGCCGAGATCGAGGTGACCTTCCGCGGGCGGCGTCGTCCGGCCCACGCGGAGCTCGTGATCGATCCGGCAACGGTGGCCGCCGTCTACCGGCGGCTCATCGAGGAGATGGGCTGGCGGGCCGCGCAGCGCCGGATGGGCATCCGGATCACCGTGGGCCGTACGCCGACGCTCGAGGAGCTGCAGGACGCGATCAGCCGGTCCGGCCTGTCCCTGATCCGGCTCCAGCTGCGCTGACGTCCGCGGCTCACGTCCCGCCCTCCGGGAGGGCCCGCGGACGGCGCCCGGTTAGCGTGCGTGCCATGGAGCACACCGGGGTGCAGACCACCCGCGCCGGCGACGTCGAGCTGGCCTACGAGACCTTCGGCTCACCCGAGGACACACCGCTGCTGCTGGTCATGGGCCTGGCCACGCAGATGATCGGCTGGCCCGACGACTTCTGCCGGATGCTGGCCGACCGAGGCCTGTACGTCGTCCGCTTCGACAACCGCGACATCGGGCTGTCCACCCACCTGGACGCCGCCGGCGCGCCCGACGTGCTCGCCGTCATGGGCGGGGACCACTCGCGCGTCGCCTACCGCCTGGGCGACATGGCCGAGGACACCGCCGCGCTCCTCGACGCCCTCGGGCTGGACAGCGCGCACGTCGTCGGCGCCTCGATGGGCGGGATGATCGCCCAGTCCCTGGCCATCCGGCACCCGGACCGGGTGCGCAGCCTGACCTCGATCATGTCGACGACCGGCGACCCCGCGGTCGGCGCACCGGCTGAGGCCGCGCTCGGCGTGCTGCTCGCTCCGCCGGCGACCGACCGGGAGAGCGCCGTGCAGCGCGCGGTCGACACCTACCGCGTCATCGGCTCCCCCGGCTTTGAGTTCGACGAGTCCGGGCTGCGGGAGCGGGCCGGGCTGTCGTTCGACCGGGCGTACAACCCGGCGGGGGTGGCCCGCCAGCTCGCCGCGATCCTGGCCAGCCCCGACCGCACCGCCGACCTCGCGCGGGTCGCCGTCCCCACCCTCGTGGTGCACGGCGCCGAGGACGCGCTGGTGAACGTGTCCGGCGGCCGGGCGACGGCGGCGGCGATCCCCGGCGCCGAGCTGCTGGTGGTCGAGGGCATGGGCCACGACCTGCCGCGCGAGGTGTGGCCGCAGCTGGTCGACCGGATCGCCGCGCTGGTCGACCGGGTCGAGCGGGGCTGAGCCGCACCCGGGGCCCCGCCGCGACGGCGGGGCCCCGGGATGCCGGGCTCAGCTGGTGAGCATCCCGCCCTCCACCGGGATCGTCGTCCCGGTGACGTAGCCGCCGGCGTCGCTGACGAGGAAGACCAGGGCCGCGGCCAGCTCCATCGGGTCGCCGGCGCGGCCGGCGAGGACCCGGCCCATCTGCTGGTCGAGGTAGCCCTCCGGGTACTGGTCGGTCATCTCCGAGGCGAAGAAGCCCGGCGCCAGCGCGTTGACCCGGATGCCCTTGCGGCCGGTCCACTGCTGGGCGAGGTCGCGCGTCAGGCCGATCAGCCCGGCCTTGCTGGCGGCGTAGGCGGCCTGCGGCAGTCCCGCGGTGGTCAGCCCGAGGACGCTGGAGATGTTCACGATGGAGCTGCCCGGCTTCATCACCCGGCCGCAGGCCTGCGCCATCCAGTAGCAGCCGTTGAGGTTCACGTCGATGACCGCGCGGAACTCCTCGGGCTTCTCCCGGGTGGCCGGCGCGGCGGTGCCGATGCCGGCGTTGTTGACCAGCACGTCGACCCGGCCGAACTCCGCCATGGTGGCGTCGACCAGCGCCTGGCAGTCCTCCACCTCCGCCACGTCGGTGCGCACGGTGATCGCCCGCCGGCCCGCCGCCTCGACCGCCTCCTTCGTGGCGGCCATCCGGTCCTCGCGCCGGGCGCCGAGCGCGACGTCGGCACCGGCCTGGGCCAACGCCCGGGCGAACACCACGCCCAGCCCCGACGAGGCCCCCGTCACGATCGCCACCCGGCCGTCGAGCCGGAACATGTCCAGGATCGTCCTGTCCGCCACGCCGCTCTCCCCTCTCGCTGCTGCTCCCGTCCCCGGGACGGTAGCCGGGGGTGTGGTAGGCCACCCGGCGGGCGGGTAGGGCACCCGCGGACGAGAGGAGGCCGGTCATGACACCAGCCGGGACCTCGGGCGGCCAGCCGGGGCCGCCCCTGTGGCGGCAGGCGTTCGACGCCGCCGAGCGCCGGGTGACCCCGCACGCGGAGAGCCTCGTGCGCACGCCCGGCTTCGCCACCGGCGTGACCCTGCTGCGGCGGGCGCAGAACCTGGCCCGGGGCACCGCGCGTGGCCTGTCCGCCCGCGCCTGGCACCTGGTCAACCTGCCCGCCGGCAGCGACCTCGCCCGGCTGCGGGCCCAGATCGGCGCCCTCGACCGCGAGGTGCGGCGACTGACCGTGCAGCTGGAGACCCAGCGGCGGGCCACCGCCGCGATCCCCGACCCGATCCAGGAGGGACCCGATGGCCACGGTGCCGAGTCCGCAGGCGGTCCTCGACCGCGTCCGGCGCGACGTCGAGCGCAACGCCCTCCGCGCGCGTAACGGCATCAAGCTCGTCACCGGCGTCGACCGCCCCGGTGTCGGGCTGACGCCCAAGGACGTCGTCTGGGAGCGCGGCCGCACCCAGCTGTGGCACTACCGCAGCGACCGGGTGCGGTACTCGCCGCCGCTGCTGGTCGTCTTCAGCCTGGTCAGCCGTAGCTACATCCTCGACCTCACGCCGGGCAACTCGTTCATCGAGCAACTGCTCGACGCCGGCTTCGACGTGTACATGGTCGACTGGGGCGAGCCCGACGAGCGCGACGCGCAGAACCGGCTCGAGGACTACGTCGACGACTACATCCCCGCGGCCGTCGACCGGGTGCTGGAGATCTCCGGCGCCGACGAGGTCAACCTCTTCGGCTACTGCTTCGGCGGCGACCTCTCGCTGCTCTACGCCGCCCACCACCCCGACGCCCCGGTGCGCAGCCTGACGGTGCTCGCCACCCCGGTGGACTTCACCGAGATGGGCCCGATGGCCGACGTCTTCCGCGGCGGGCTGGAGGTCGACGACGTCGTCGACGAGAACGGCAACGTGCCGCCGCGGGTCGTCGTCCAGGGCTTCAAGACCCTCACCCCGACCGCCGAGGTCACCCGCTACGTGACCCTGTGGGAGCGGCTCTGGAGCGACGAGTACGTGTCGGCCTACCAGGCGATGACCGGCTGGTCCGACGACCACATCCCGTTCCCCGGCGCGGCCGCGCGGGAGACGGTGCAGATGCTCGTGCGGGACAACGGCATGGTCACCGACCGGCTGACCGTGGGCGGGGACCGGGTGCACCTGTCCGACATCCGGCTGCCGTTCCTCACGGTCCGCGCCGACCGCGACCACATCGTCCCGCCGGCGGCCACCGCGCCCTTGATCGACCTGGTGGGCTCCGAGGACAAGCACGAGCTGCGGCTGGCCGCCGGCCACATGGGCCTGGTGGTCGGCCGGACGGCGGCGAAGACCACGGTGCCGGAGATCATCGGCTTCCTGCGCACGCGCAGCGAGGAGAGCGCGCCCGCCCGGGCGGCCGGGCAGGAGGGATGAGCGTGGACGTCGTCGACCTGCGCCCCGAGCACGCCGACGCGCTGCTGCGCTTCTTCCGGGACCTGCCCGAGGGCGACCTGACCTTCATCGAGGAGGAGGTCACCGACCCCGCCGTCGTCCGGTCGTGGGCGAACGGCTCCGGCGGCGGGCGGCGCTTCGTCGCCGTCGACGGGGACGAGGTCGCGGGCTACGTCGCCGTGCGCCCGCTGCCGGGCTGGTCGGCGCACGTCGGCGAGGTGCGACTGGTCGTCTCCCCCACCCGGCGCGGCTCCGGCCTGGGCCGGCGGCTGGCCCGGCAGGCCCTGGTGACGGCGGTCGGCGACGGGCTGGCCAAGCTGGTCGTGGAGGTGGTCGCCGAGCAGGGTGCGGCGCTCGCCCTGTTCACCGACCTGGGGTTCACCGGCGAGGCGCTGCTGCGCGACCACGTCCGCGACCGCGAGGGGAACCTGCGCGACCTGATGGTGCTCGCCCACCACGTCGACGAGACCTGGGCCGGCATGGCCACCGTCGGCCTCGACGAGGCGCTCGGCCAGAACCTGAGCTGAGTCCGGTCCCGTCTCCCGGCCTCCCTGCAGGGGCCCGCCACGAACCCGCGAGCGGTGGGGGGCAGGGAGGTCCTCCGACTCAGCTGAGGAGCCCGCCGGCTGTCGGAGGGGGCCGGGACTCCCGGCGGTCAGGACCCGCGAGCACGGGGTCGCGCCACGCCCGGCCTGCGACCGCCCGCGCCCGGACGACCCCCGGTGCCGGAGGGACCGGCGGACCCTCCGGGGATGGCTTCCTTCCTCCTCGTGCACGGTGCCTGGGGCGGCGGCTGGGTGTGGGACGACGTCGCCCGCCACCTGAGGGACCTCGGCCACCGGGTGACCGTGGTCGACCAGCTGCCCAGCGCCGGCACCGATCCGCGGACGCTGGGTGACCTGCGCGCCGACGCCGACCGCGTCCGGCAGGCCCTCGACGGGATCGACGAGCCGGTGGTGCTGGTCGGGCACTCCTACGGCGGCATGGTCATCACCGAGCTGGCCGACGACCCCCGGGTACGCCACAGCGTCTACGTCGCCGCCTTCTGGCCCCAGCGTGGCCAGTCGCTGCTGGACCTCGCGGGCGGGGACGCGCTCCCGGCGTGGGTCGAGCCGCGCGACGACGGCTCGCTGGCCGTGACCCGCGACGTCGACACCGTCCGCGAGGCGCTGTGCGCCGACCTGTCCAGCGAGCAGGCGGCAGCGTTCCGCGACCGGCTCGTCCTGCAGTCGGTCGCGGCGTTCACGGCGCCGAGCACCGCTCCGGAACGCGGTCATCCGACGACCTACGTGGTGTGCGCCCAGGAGTCCGACAACTGCATCCCGGTCCCGGCGCAGGAGGCGATGGGCGCGCAGGCCGGGCGGCTGGTGCGGCTGCCCTCGGCGCACATGGCGGCGCTGTCGGTCCCCGGCGAGCTGGCCCGGGTCCTCGCCGGCGTCGCCGAACCGGCCGGCGTGGGCTCCTGAGGGCTCAGACCTCCGTGACCCGGCCGGCGTCGACGGCGAACCGCCGGGTCACCGCCACCGCCTCGAGCATGCGGCGGTCGTGGGTGACCAGCAGCAGGGTGCCGGGGTAGGCGGCCAGCGCCGACTCCAGCTGCTCGATGGCCGGCAGGTCCAGGTGGTTGGTCGGCTCGTCGAGCACCAGCACGTTGACCCCGCGCGCCTGCAGCAGGGCCAGCGCGGCGCGGGTGCGCTCCCCCGGCGACAGCGTGGTGGCCGGGCGGGTCACGTGCTCGGCGGTGAGGCCGAACTTCGCCAGCAGGGTGCGCACGTCGGCGGTGGGCCAGTCGGGCACCTCGGCGCCGAAAGCCTCCAGCAGCAGCCGCTCGCCGACGAAGAGCCCGCGCGCCTGGTCGACCTCGCCCAGCCGCACCGCCGGCCCGAGGGAGGCGCTGCCCGACGCGAGCGGCACCCGGCCCAGCAGCGCGCCGAGCAGGGTCGTCTTGCCCGAGCCGTTCGGTCCGGTGATCGCCACCCGGTCGCCCCAGTCGACCTGCAGACCCACCGGCCCGAGGGTGAAGTCCCCCCGGTGGACGACGGCGTCGCGCAGCGTGGCGACGACGGCCCCGGCGCGCGGTGCCGCGGCGATGCTCATCCGCAGCTCCCACTCCTTGCGGGGCTCCTCGACGACCTCCAGCCGCTCGATCCGCCGCTCGGTCTGCTTGGCCTTGGCCCCCTGCTTCTCGGCCGTGGCCCGGTTGTGGGCCTTGATGAACTTGTCGGGGTCCTTCTGCTTCTTGACCGCGTCCCGCACGCCCTTGGCCAGCCAGTTGCGCTGCATGCGCGCCCGCGCCTCGAGCTCGGCCTTCGTCCCGGCGTACTCCTCGTACTCCTCGCGCGCGTGCCGGCGGGCGACCTCGCGCTCGACGAGGTAGCTCTCGTAGCCGCCGTCGTGCACCCGCACCAGCTGCTGGGCCAGGTCGAGCTCGACCACCCGGGTGACGGTGCGGGCGAGGAACTCGCGGTCGTGGCTGACCACCACGATGCCGGCGCGGTTGCCGCCGACGAACCGCTCGAGCTGGTCGAGCCCGGCCAGGTCCAGGTCGTTGGTGGGCTCGTCGAGCAGCAGCAGGTCGTAGCGGGACAGCAGCAGCGCGGCCAGCCCGACCCGGGCCGCCTGCCCGCCGGAGAGCCCGGGCATCGGAGCGTCGGGCGCGACACCCGGCGCCACCTCGGCCAGCACCTGCTCGAGGCGCTCGTCGAGGTCGGCGCCGCCCAGGGCCAGCCAGCGCTCGAGCGCCTCGCCGTAGGCGTCGTCGGCGCCGGGACGGCCGTCGGCGAGGTCGGCGGTGGCGGCGTCGAGAGCGGCCTGGGCGGCGGCGACGCCGGTGCGGCGGGCGAGCGCGGCGGCCACCGTCTCGCCTTCGCGGCGGTCCCGCTCCTGCGGCAGGTGCCCGACGGTCGCCGTGGGCGGGCTGAGGGTGACCGCGCCGGACTCGGCCGGCAGCTCACCGGCCAGCGTGCGCAGCAGCGTGGACTTGCCGGCGCCGTTGACGCCGACCAGCCCGACGACGTCGCCGGGGGCGACGACGAGGTCGAGGCCGGAGAACAGGACGCGCGCGCCGTGGCCGGCGGCCAGGTCGCGCGCGACGAGGGTGGCGCTCATGGGGGTGCTCCCGGGAGGACGGTCGGATCGAGGACGCCGTCGGCAGCGGCGCTGCCGGTTCCGGGAGTCACAGCACGCGCCCACGGTAGCGCGGGCGGGGTCAGCCGTCGTGCGGGTTCCCCTCGCACGGGGCCGCGTCGGGCTCCCCCGCCGCCTGCCGGCTGACCCGCCAAGGCTGCACCGACTCGTAGCCGCGCACCGCCACCGGCTCCATGGGCCGCACCCGGTACTGCGGCAGGCCGCGCACGTGCCCGGCGAGCACCCGGTCGACCAGCAACGCCCCGGCCGGAGCGATCGACGTGAGCCGGCTGGCGAGGTTGACCACCGGCGAGTAGACGTCGCCCAGGCGGGTGAGCACCGCCCCGTAGGCGGCGCCCACGCGCAGCGGCGGGCGGTCCCCGGCGTCCCAGGCGGTGGGCAGCCGCAGCCCGATCTCGACCGCGTCGACGGCGGAGGCGGCGGTGAAGAGGACCCCGTCGCCGACGGTCTTGACCACCCGGCCGCGCGAGCGGGCGATCACCTCGGTTGCCGTCGCCTCGAAGGCCTCGACCATCGCGCCGAGCTCGCGGCCGCCCATGCCGCGCGAGCGGGACGTGTAGCCGACCAGGTCGGCGAAGCCCACGGCCAGCTCACGCCGGTCCCCCGGCGTCTCGGAGGACAGCGCCCGGTCGACGTTCGCGGCGAGGTGGCGCCGCCACACGTAGTCCTGGGTGCGGCTCAGCAGCGGGATCAGCGCCTCGGCGGTGGCCACGACGTCGACCGGCGTCCCGGGGGCCTGCTCCCGGGCCCGGCGGACGAGCGCGTCGGCGAGCAGGTCGGTCTGCCAGTCGGCCAGCCGGGACAGCGCCTGGCCGGTGGCGCGGGCGATGGACGCCTCGCTGCCGCGGTCGACGAAGCCGGAGTCGATCAGCTCCGACACCGTGGCCAGGGCCCCGACGTCGGCGAGGGTGAAGGCGGGGTCGTCGTCGGCGACGTCGGGGAAGCCCAGCGCCCGCCACAGCCGCTGGGTGCGCTCGGGGGGCATGCCGGCCGCCGCGGCGACCTCGAGCCGGGTCAGCCGGCGCGGGCCACCGAGCAGCAGCCGCTCCAGCGCCTCCCGGACGTCGGGATCGGGCGGGATCGGCTCGGGGTCGGGTCCGGCGGGGTGCACGGCGACCTGCCCCGGCTCAGCCCGTCGTCCGGCCGGCGGGGGCGCCGGAGACCGTTCCCGCCCGACAGCCGCTCACGGCAGCGCACTGTAGTGACCGGACGGCGGGCGCGTGTGCCCGTGGTCACGAGCGCGGCGAACGGCGGGTGGACGCCGGGTGGCCGGCGGGCGTCGGGCGGCACGCCGGAGGCCGCGGGCCTCGGTCGGCGGCGGGCGGTGCGCTTGGATGACGGGGCACGGGGGTGCGGACGGCGGCAGGGCGCGACGAGGAGGACCGATGGCCAGCGGCACCACCGCAGGACCCCGACCCGTGCGGATCGAGGTGTCCGGCCTGACCAAGACCTTCGGCACGGTGCGCGCCGTCTCCGACCTCGGGTTCACCGTGGAGCCCGGCTCGGTCACCGGCTTCCTCGGCCCCAACGGCGCGGGCAAGACGACGACGCTGCGGATGGTCCTCGGCCTGATCACCCCCGACACCGGCACCGCCACCTTCGACGGCGTCCCCTACGCGGCGCTGCGCGAGCCGGTGCGCACCGTGGGCGCGGTCCTCGAGACCGCCTTCCACCCGGCCCGCTCCGGCCGCGACCACCTGCGCGTCTACTGCCGCGCCGCCGGGATCCCGGTCGCCCGCGCCGACGAGGTCCTCGAGCGGGTGGGGCTCGCGACGGCGGGACGGCGCCGGGCGGGCGGCTACTCGCTGGGCATGCGGCAGCGGCTGGCGCTGGCCACCGCGCTGCTCGGCGACCCGCCCGTGCTGGTGCTCGACGAGCCGGCCAACGGCCTGGACCCCGAGGGGATCCTCTGGCTGCGCGGCTTCCTGCGGCACCTCGCCCACGACGAGGGCCGCACCGTCCTGGTGTCGAGCCACCTGCTCGCCGAGATGGAGCAGACCGCCGACCGCGTCGTCATCGTCGGCGCCGGCCGGCTGGTGCGGCAGGGCTCGATCGCCGAGCTGCGCTCGGGCGCCCAGGGCGCGGGGACCGTGCTCGCGCGCAGCCCGGAGGCCGACCGGCTGGCCGCGGTGCTCGCCGCCGAGGGGCTGGCGGCCACCCGCAGCGACGACGGCCTGGTCACCGTCGAGGGCGCGACCCCGGCCGAGGTCGGCGCGCGGGCCTTCGCCGCGCGGGTGGAGCTGCACGAGCTGCGCGCCGAGACCACCGGCCTCGAGGACCTCTACTTCCGGCTCACCGCCGGCCAGGAGCAGTTCGCGGCCGGCTCCCCCGCCGGGCCCGCGCAGTACACGACCGAGGGAGCGGCCCGATGAGCGCGCTCGTCCGCGCCGAGTGGACCAAGCTGGTCACCACCCGCGTCTGGATCGGCCTGGTCATCGGCGCGTGCGTGATGGCCGGCGGGTTCGCCGCGCTGTTCACCGGCCTGGCCGGCGCCGAGCCGGACGGCGGTCAGCCGGGCCTGCCGCCGGTGGGGACGCCGCAGTACGAGGAGGTCGTGTTCTCCGTCGCGGCCAACGCCAGCGTCTTCCTGCTCATCCTCGGGATCATCGGGATGACCCAGGAGTACCGGCACCGGACGGCGACGCCGACCTTCCTCACCACCCCGCGCCGCGGCCGCGTCGTCGCCGCCAAGCTGCTGGCCTACGCCGCCGCGGCGGTGCCGGTCGCGCTGCTGGTGCTCGCCGTCGTCGTCGTCGTCGTGCTGCTCTACGCCGGCGCGCGCGGGGCGGCGCCGTCGCTGGACGGGGACAACCTGCGCACGCTGGGCACCGCGGGCCTGGTGCTGGTCGTGTTCGCCGTGATCGGCGTCGGCGTGGGCGCGCTGCTGCGCAACCAGGTCGGCGCCATCGTCGGCTCGCTGGTGTACCTCTACGTCGTCGAGCCGATCATCTCCTCGATCGGCGCGATCCAGGGCGCCTACAAGTGGCTGCCCGGCGGCGCGGTGCAGGCCGTCACGTCGGACTTCCAGGCGCCCGAGCTGCTCGACCCGTGGCAGGGCGGCCTGCTGCTGCTCGGCTACGGCCTGGTCGCGGCGCTGCTGGGCACCCTGCTGGCCGTCCGCCGCGACGTCGTCTGAGCCCCGGCCGGCGCGCACCCCACACCGAGGACGAGGGACCCCTGCATGACCACCCGCATGACGGTGCAGCGACTCGCACGCCTGGTGCAGACCGGCGACGTCGAGGCCGTGCGCGCCGCCCTCATCGACGCGCCGCGGCTGCTCGCCGGGACCGTGGAGCAGGCCGGCGAGAGCGGCTGGACGCCGCTGCACCTGGCCGTGGCCGCCGGCCGCGAGGACGTCGTCCGCGAGCTCGCCGCGGCCGGCGCCGACCTCGGGGCGCGCACCGAGTCCGGCCGCACGCCGCTGCACGTCGCCGTCGAGCACGCCTCCGGGCTGGTGCCGGTCCTCGGCGAGCTCGGCGCCCCGGTCGACGCCCCCGCCGCCGCCTACCTCGACGACGTCGGCCGGCTGGCCGGCGAGCTCGACGGTGGCGCGCCGCTCACCGACCCGGGCACCGGGCTGGACCTGCTCACCGTGGCCGCGGCCGGTGGGGCGGCCGGCACCCTGCGGCTGCTGCTCGACCGCGGGGCCGACCCCGACGGCGGGGCGCTGGCCGCGGCCGCGGCGGTGCGCCGGCCCGACCTGGTGCGCGTGCTGCTCGACGCCGGCGCCCGCGTCGACCGCCGCGACCCCGACACCGGCCGCACGCCGCTGCACGAGGCCGTGGCCGCCGGACCGGGCGGCGACGCGCCCGAAGTCGTGCGCCTCCTGCTGGCCGCCGGGGCCGACGTCGACGCGACCACCTCCGACGGCGCGAGCGCCCTCGACATCGGCCGGGTCGCCGCCGCCCGCCACCGACGCGACGACGCAGGTCAGGCCGGTGCCCGCGACGCGCTCGTCGACCTGCTCGTGGCCGCCGGCGCCCGCAGCTGAGCCCGCGCGCGAGGATCCCCCGGGCAGGCCCGGCGCGCGAGCCGGACGGCAGGTCGGGCGGGACCGACCGGCGTAGAGTCAACGCCCGGTCCAGAGACGTCCACCGACGACGAAGAAGGCACTCGACCCCGTGTCACGCGACAACTCATCCCGGCCGTCCTCCACCGGTACCTCCTCGGCGGTGGCGGGCTTCGGCACCAACGAGTGGCTGGTCGAGGAGATGTACCAGCAGTTCCTCGCCGACCCGTCCAGCGTGGACCAGGCGTGGCACGAGTTCTTCGCCGACTACCGGCCGGGCAGCCCGGTCGCGGCGAGCGACGACCGTGAGCAGGCGCCCGCCTCGGCCGAGGCCGTGGCGCCCGCGAGCCCGTCGCCGAAGCCGGCCCCGGCCCCCGCGCCGGCCGCGGGCAACGGCGCCGAGCCCGCCGCGCGCCCGGCCGCCGCCGACGCCGCCGCCTCCGCCCCCGCGGCGGCCGCCCCGGCAGCGCCCGCCCCGGCACCGGCCGCCACCCGGTCGACCCCGGTGCCCGAGCGCACCGAGGACACCGTCGTCGACCGCGCCGCCGACCGCGCCGAGCAGAAGGCGAAGGCCGCCCCGGCCCCGGCCGCGCCGCAGCCGGCGAAGGCCCCCGCCGGCGACGGGCCGAAGCGGACGCCGCTGCGCGGTGCCGCCGCCAGCGTCGTCAAGAACATGAACGCCTCGCTCACCGTGCCCACGGCGACGAGCGTGCGCGCGGTGCCGGCCAAGCTGCTGGCCGACAACCGCATCGTCGTCAACAACCACCTCAAGCGCTCGCGCGGCGGCAAGGTCTCCTTCACCCACCTGATCGGCTACGCGCTGGTCCGGGCGCTGGACGACTTCCCGAACATGAACGCCGCCTTCGCCGAGGTCGACGGCAAGCCGACCCTCGTGCAGCCCGAGCACGTCAACTTCGGCCTGGCCATCGACCTGCCCAAGGCCGACGGCTCCCGCTCGCTGGTCGTCGCCTCGATCAAGGCCGCCGAGGAGATGGACTTCGCACAGTTCTGGGGCGCCTACGAGGACGTCATCCGCCGGGCCCGCGCCGGCAAGCTGACCCTCGAGGACTTCTCGGGCACCACGATCAGCCTGACCAACCCGGGCACGATCGGCACCGTCCACTCGGTGCCGCGGCTGACCGCCGGCCAGGGCGCGATCATCGGCGTCGGTGCCATGGAGTACCCGGCCGAGTTCCAGGGGATGAGCCCCGAGGCGCTGACCGAGCTCGGCGTCTCGAAGATCATCACGCTGACCTCGACCTACGACCACCGGATCATCCAGGGCGCCGAGTCCGGCGACTTCCTGCGCCGCCTGCACCAGCTGCTGCTGGGCGAGGACGGCTTCTACGACGAGGTCTTCCGGTCGCTGCGCATCCCCTACGAGCCGGTGCGCTGGATGCCCGACGTGCGGGTCAGCCGCGAGGGGCAGATCGACAAGGAAGCCCGGGTCATCGAGGTCATCGAGTCCTACCGGCGCAACGGCCACCTCATGGCCGACACCGACCCGCTCGAGTTCAAGGTCCGCAGCCACCCCGACCTCGACATCCTCCAGCACGGCCTGACGCTGTGGGACCTCGACCGGACCTTCCCCGTCGGCGGCTTCGCCGGCGAGAAGGTGATGCCGCTGCGCGACATCCTCGGCGTGCTGCGCAACTCCTACTGCCGCACCGTCGGCGTGGAGTACATGCACATCACCGACCCCGAGGAGCGCGAGTGGCTCCAGCAGCGCATCGAGGTCAAGCACGAGCAGCCCGACCGGGAGAAGCAGAAGCACATCCTCGGCCGGCTCAACGCCGCTGAGGCCTTCGAGACCTTCCTGCAGACCAAGTACGTCGGCCAGAAGCGGTTCAGCCTCGAGGGCGGCGAATCCGTCATCCCGCTGCTCGACGAGGTGCTCATCGCCGGCACCGACCACGGCCTCGACGAGGTCGCGATCGGCATGGCCCACCGCGGCCGGCTCAACGTGCTGGCCAACGTGCTCGGCAAGAGCTACGCCAAGATCTTCGGCGAGTTCGAGGGCAACATCGACCCCGGCACCGTCCAGGGCTCCGGCGACGTCAAGTACCACCTCGGCGCCGAGGGCACCTTCGAGAACCCGTTCACGCCGGGTGCGGAGATCGCCGTCTCGCTGGCCAGCAACCCCTCGCACCTGGAGACGGTCAACCCCGTCCTCGAGGGCGTCGTCCGCGCCAAGCAGGACATGATCGACAAGGGCGAGCAGGGCTTCACCGTCCTGCCGGTGCTGCTGCACGGCGACGCCGCGTTCGCCGGCCAAGGCGTGGTCCAGGAGACGCTGAACCTGTCGCAGCTGCGCGGCTACCGCACCGGCGGCACCGTGCACGTCGTCATCAACAACCAGGTCGGCTTCACCACCAGCCCGGCGGCGTCGCGCTCGAGCCTGTACTCCACCGACGTCGCGCGGATGGTCAACGCGCCGGTCTTCCACGTCAACGGCGACGACCCCGAGGCGTGCGTCCGCATGGCCCGGCTCGCCGTCGAGTACCGGCAGGCGTTCAAGAAGGACGTCGTCATCGACCTCGTCTGCTACCGCCGCCGCGGGCACAACGAGGGCGACGACCCGTCGATGACCCAGCCGCTGATGTACGAGATCATCGACCGCAAGCGCTCGGTCCGGAAGCTCTACACCGAGGCGCTCATCGGCCGCGGCGACATCACCCTCGCCGAGGCCGAGGAGGCCCTGAAGGACTACCGCGACCAGCTGGAGCGGGCCTTCGCCGAGACGCACGACGCGAGCGAGACCCCCAAGCCGCAGCCGGTCATGGACCAGCCCGGCGAGCAGGGGACGGCCGTCGCCACCGCCATCACCCCCGAGGTGATGAAGGCGATCGGCGACGCGCACGTGTCCCTGCCCGCCGAGTTCACCGTGCACCCCAAGCTCAAGCGGATGCTCGAGCGGCGCGCGGCGATGGTGAGCGAGGGCGGCATCGACTGGGCGATGGGCGAGCTGCTCGCCTACGGGTCGCTGCTGATGCAGGGCATCCCGGTGCGGCTGGCCGGCCAGGACTCCCGCCGGGGCACGTTCGTACAGCGGCACGCGGTCCTCATCGACCGGGAGACCGCCGCCGAGTACACCCCGCTGGCCCACCTGTCCGAGGACCAGGCGAAGTTCTTCGTCTACGACTCGCTGCTGTCCGAGTACGCCGCCCTGGGCTTCGAGTACGGCTACTCGGTGGCCAACCCGAGGGCGCTGGTGCTCTGGGAGGCGCAGTTCGGCGACTTCATCAACGGCGCGCAGATGGTCATCGACGAGTACATCAGCTCCGGCGAGGCCAAGTGGGGCCAGCGCTCGGGCGTGGTGCTGCTGCTGCCGCACGGCCTCGAGGGCCAGGGCCCCGACCACTCCAGCGGCCGCATCGAGCGCTTCCTGCAGGTCTCGGCGGAGAACAACATCACCGTCGCCAACTGCACGACGCCGGGCAACTACTTCCACCTGCTGCGCCGTCAGGCGCTCTCCGACGTGCACCGGCCGCTGGTCGTGTTCACGCCGAAGTCGCTGTTGCGGGCCAAGGCGGCGGTCAGCCCGGTCGCGGACTTCACCGACGAGGGCTTCCGCCCGGTGCTCGGTGACCCGGGCGTCGGCGGCGAGCCGCTCGACGACGCCGCGGTGCGCCGGGTGCTGCTGTGCAGCGGCAAGGTCGCCTACGACCTCCTGGCGCAGCGCGAGGCCGAGGGCCGCGCCGACACCGCGGTCGTCCGCGTCGAGCAGCTGTACCCGCTGCCCGGCGAGCAGGTCCGGCAGGCCCTCGACCGGTACCCGAACGCGACCGACCTGGTCTGGGTGCAGGAGGAGCCGGCGAACATGGGCGCCTGGTCGTTCATGGCGCTCAACCTGCCCGATCACCTCGGCGGCCGGACCCTGCGCCGGGTCAGCCGCCGGGCCTCGGCCAGCCCCGCCGTCGGCTCGGCGAAGGTGCACGAGGTCGAGCAGAAGGAGCTCGTCGCCCAGGCGTTCGCCGACTGACCGGGTACTCCACGACGTGTACTTCACCGACAGGGGCCTGGAGGAGCTGGCCAACCGGCGGGGCGGGGAGCAGGTGACCCTCGCCTGGCTGGCCGACCAGCTGCAGGCCTTCGTGGACCAGCACCCGGACTTCGAGGTGCCGATCGAGCGACTGGCGACCTGGTTGGCGCGCGGCGGCACCGACGACGTCGACGACCTCGACGACTGACGGCGCCTGCCCGCGCGATGATCAGGTGACCTGATCGTGGCGCGTCCTCCCTCACGTCCCACCGCGAGGGAGGACGCGCTGCGGTGAGGGAGGACGCCGGTCACCTGGTGATCGCGCCGGTGCGCCTCCGCCACCTGCGGGCCGCCGGACGGGACGCTGCGCACGTGCTCGGTCACTCCCACGCGCTCTCCGGTCTGGCCGCCGGTGCGGCGACCCTCCCCTGGGCCCCGGTCGACGGCACCGTCGCCCAGGTGGCGTGGGTGGCCGCCGTCGGTGGGTTCGCCATGCTGCCCGACCTGGACCACAGCGGGTCGACGGTCTCGGACATGTGGGGCCCCGTGACCGACGTGCCGTCGGGCGCCATCGGCCGGCTCGCCGGCGGGCACCGCTGGGGCACGCACGACGCGCTGCTGGCGCCCGTGGCCTTCGGCGCCGTCGCGCTGGCCGCCGCGAACCTGTACTGGTCCAGCCTGGTGGTCATCGCGCTGGCGATCGGGCTGGCGCTGCGCGCGCTGCACTTCGTCATCCCCGGCCGGGCGGAGAACACCGTCGTCGGGAACCTGCTGCTGTCCTTCGGCGGCGCGTGGCTGCTGCTCGAGCACATGCCCCAGCCCCTGTGGCTGCCCTGGGCGGTCGCCCTGGGGGTGCTCACCCACGTCGTCGGCGACCTGATCACCAAGCAGGGCGTGCCGCTGCCGCTGGTCTGGCTGCTCAAGCGCAAGCGCGTCGCGCTCACCCCCATGCGCACGGGAACGACTCTGGAGAAGGCGGTGCTGGCGCCGGCCTTCCTGCTCGTCGCCGTGTGGTTCCTCTACGACAACACCGCCGCCCGCGACGTCGTCGACCCCTACCTGCAGGGGCTGCTCAGCCTCGGCGGCTGAGACCGCGCGGGGCCCCGCCGACCAGCCGCTACGGTCCCCCGCTGTGACCGCCGTCCCGCCCCGACTCGGCCGGGGCACCCACGTCGGCTACGCCCTGGGCTCCATCGGCACCGCGGCCTTCGGCACCGTCCCCGGCCTGCTGCTGCTCTACTACCTGACCGACGTGCTCGGGGTCGCCGCGGGGCTGGCCGGGCTGGTCGTCTTCGCGCCCAAGGCGTGGGACGTGCTGCTCAACCCGTGGATCGGCAGCCGCTCCGACCGGACGAGGAGCCGCTGGGGGCCGCGCCGGCCGTGGATGCTCGCCGGCGGGTTGGCGCTGCCGCCGCTGTTCGTCCTCGTCTTCGCCGGACCGGGCGCCCCGCCGGCGCTGGCCGCCACGTGGGTCGCGGTCACCTTCCTGCTGGCCGCCACCGCCTACGGCTGCTTCCAGGTGCCCTACGTCGCCCAGCCGGCCGAGATCACCGACGACCCCGGCGAGCGCGCGACGCTCATGTCCTGGCGGGTGGCGGCGCTGGCGCTGGGCATCCTGCTCGCCGGTGCGGGCGCCCCCGCGGTGGTCGACGCGTTCGGCGGCGGGCGCGCCGGGCACCTGGCGATGGCGGTCTTCGTGGCGGTGCTGCTCGCGGGCGGGATGCTCGGCGCGGTCGCCGGCACCCGCAACGCGCCCACGCTCACCCGCACCACCAGCGAGGGCCGGCTCCGCGCGACCCTGGCGCTGACCTGGCGGTCCCGGCCGTTCCGGGTGCTGCTCACCGGCTTCGTCGTCCAGGCGCTCGGCATCGGCGTCATGCTCGCCGGCGTCCCGTACTACTCCGAGCAGGTGCTCGGCGACCCCGCGGCCGGCTCGCTGCTGTTCGGGGCGCTCGTGGGCCCGGCGATCCTCGTCATGCCGCTGTGGCTGCGGGTGAGCCGGCGGCTGGGCAAGCGCACCGGGCTGCTGGCGTCCTCCGCCCTGTTCGGCTGCGCGGCGGCCGCGCTGGCGCTGGTCGGCACCGGCGGCACGGGTCTCGCCGTCGCCCTCGTGGTGCTCGTCGGCGTCGGCTACGCCGGCATGCAGATGTTCCCGCTGGCGATGCTGCCCGACGTCGTCGCCGCCGACGAGGCCGCCTCCGGGCAGCGGCGGGCCGGGGTGTTCACCGGCGTCTGGACGGCGGCCGAGACCCTCGGCCTCGCGGTCGGCCCCGGCCTGCTCGGGCTGCTGCTCGCCGCGTCCAGGTACGCCTCCTCCGCCGGCGGGGACGCCGCCCAGTCCGCCGGCGCGGTGCTGGCCGTGCGGCTCGGCTTCTCCGTCGTCCCGGCGCTGTTCGTGCTGGTCAGCCTGCCGGTGCTGGCCCGCTACCGGCTCGACCCCGTCCCCACCCGACCCGAGGAGGTCCCGGCGTGACGCCGCAGGAGGTGCTGGCCGAGCTCACCGCGCTGCAGGCCGGCGACGTCCCCACCCACGGGGGCTCGACGATGGCCTACGTCTACGACTCCGGCCGCGCCGGCCTCGAGGACCTCGCCGCCGCGGCCCAGGCGGCGTTCCAGTGGACCAACGCGCTCGACCCGACCGCCTTCCCCAGCGTGGCCCGCATCGAGGACGACCTGGTGGGCGCGGCGGCCGACCTGCTCGGCGGCGGCCCGGCGACCGTCGGCACGGTCACCAGCGGCGGCACGGAGAGCTGCCTGCTGGCGGTACTGGCCGCCCGCGAGCGGTGGCGGGCGCGGGGCGGCACCGGCCGTCCCCGGCTGCTGCTGCCGGTCACCGCGCACGCGGCCTTCCGCAAGGCCGCGCACCTGTTCGACCTGGCGGTCGTCGACGTCGCCGTCGACCCGGTCAGCTGCCGCGCGCTGCCCTCGGCCGTGGCCGGTGCGCTCGACGCCCGGACCGCGCTGGTTGTCGTCAGCGCGCCGTCCTACCCGCACGGGGTGCTCGACCCGGTCGGCGAGGTGGCCGCCCTGGCCGCCGCCGCGGGGGTCCCCTGCCACGTCGACGCGTGCATCGGCGGCTGGGTGCTGCCCTTCCTCGACGACGTCCCCGAGCCCTTCGACCTGTCGGTGCCCGGGGTGACCTCGCTGTCGGTGGACCTGCACAAGTACGGCTACGCGCCCAAGGGCGTCTCGGTGCTCCTCACCGCGGAGCCGGAGCTGCGCCAGGCGCACTGGTTCAGCACCGCGGGCTGGCCGGGCTACCCCGTGGTCAACCCCACCCTGGCCGGCACCCGCCCCGCGGGGCCGATGGCCGCCGCCTGGGCTGTGCACCGGTGGCTGGGCCGCGACGGGTACGCCGAGCTCGCCCGCGCCACCCGGGCGGCCACGGTCGCGCTGGCCGAGGGAGCGGCGGCGGTCCCCGGGCTGCGGGTGGTCGGGACGCCGGTGGCCACGCTGGTCGCGCTCGCGCAGGACGGCCCGGACGGCGTCGACGTGCTCAACCTCGCCGACGAGGCCGCCGTCCGTGGCTGGCTGCTGCAGCCCCAGCCGCCGTTCGCCCAGCCCGGCGGCGCGGACCTGCCGGCCACGCTGCACCTGACGGTCGCCGGCGCCACGGCGGGACGGGTGGACGCGCTGCTCGCCGACCTCGCCGACGCCGCCCGCGCCGCCGCCGCGCTGCCCCGCCCGGTCGCCGACCCCGGGCTGGTCGCCGCCGCGGCGACGATCGACCCCGCCACGCTGACCGTCGCCGAGGTCGACGCGCTGCTCGAGCTGGCCGGCGTCGGCGGCGGCCGGCTCCCCGAGCGGATGGCACCGGTGCACGCCCTGGTGGCCGCGCTCTCCCGTCCGGTGGCCGAGCGGCTCCTGGCCGGGCTCCTCGACCTGGTCTACCGGCCGCGCCGGGAGGCACGCGCTAACGGGTGATCCGCTGGTCCCGCGCGCAGGCGGCCACGGCCTCGGCCACCGCGGGCGCCACCCGCCGGTCCAGTGGGCTGGGCACGACGTGGCCAGGAGCCAGGTCCTCCCCGACGACGGCGGCGACGGCCCCGGCCGCCGCGAGCTTCATCTCCTCCGTGATCGCGCGGGCGCCGGCGTCGATGGCGCCGCGGAACACCCCGGGGAAGGCCAGCACGTTGTTGATCTGGTTGGGCAGGTCGCTGCGCCCGGTGGCCACCACCGCGGCGTACCGCGCGGCCATCTCCGGGTCGACCTCGGGCGTCGGGTTGGCCAGCGAGAACACGATCCCGCCCGGCGCCATCGACGCGATGGCCGCCTCGGGCACCGTGCCGCCGGACAGCCCCAGGTAGACGTCGGCGCCCTCGAGCGCACCGGTCATCGTGCCCGCGAAGCCGGCGCGGTTGGTGTGCTCGGCGAGCTCCCGCTTGACCGGGGTGAGGTCCTCGCGGCCGCGGTGCAGCACGCCGCGGGAGTCGGCCACCGCGATGTCCCCCACCCCCGCCTCGAGCAGGATCCGGGTGCAGGCGACCCCCGCGGCCCCGGCGCCGGCCACGACCACCCGCAGGTCACCGAGCGCGCGGCCGGTGACCGTCGCGGCGTTGCGCAGGGCGGCCAGGACGACGATCGCCGTGCCGTGCTGGTCGTCGTGCATGACCGGGACGTCGAGCCGCTCGCGCAGCCGGTCCTCGATCTCGAAGCACCGCGGCGCGCTGATGTCCTCGAGGTTGATCCCGCCGAAGGACGGCGCGATCGCGGCCACGGTCTCCACGATCGCGTCGACGTCGGTGGTCGACAGCACGACCGGCACCGCGGACAGCCCGGCGAACTCGCTGAACAGGCAGGCCTTGCCCTCCATGACCGGCAGCGCCGCGGCCGGTCCGATGTCGCCCAGGCCGAGGACGGCGGTGCCGTCGGAGACGACGGCCACCACGCGCGGCGCCCAGGTGAAGCGGCGGGCCAGGGCCGGCTCGGCGGCGATGGCGCTGGAGACCCGGGCGACCCCGGGGGTGTAGGTGAGCGCGAGGTCCTCCCGCGAGGTGATGCCGCGCGTGGGCCGGACCGTCAGCTTGCCGCCCTCGTGGACCGCGAACGCCGGGTCGCCGGCGAATCGGTCGGCGGTCGTCCCCGGCTGACCGGTCTCTGCGCCCATGGCCCCAGCAGGGTAGTGCCGTGCGCTCCCCCGCCCCACCCCGTGGGGCGAGGCCGCGGGCCCGCCGCCTCGCTACCGTGCCGCCCGTGGAGATCCGAGAGCTCGCCGTGCCGGACAGCTACGTGCTCGACCTGGTGCCGCACGGCGACGACCGCGGCCGGTTCACCGAGTGGTACCGCGCCGACGTCCTCGCCTCGGCCACCGGGCGGTCGCTGCCGCTGGCGCAGGCCAACCACAGCGTGTCCGCCCTCGGCGTGCTCCGCGGCGTGCACTTCGCGCTGGTCCCGCCCGGGCAGGCGAAGTACGTCTACTGCCCGGCCGGGCGGGTCCTCGACGTCGTCGTCGACATCCGGGTCGGGTCGCCGACCTTCGGCGTCTCCGACGCGGTGCTGCTGGAGTCCGACCGGCCCCGCGCGGTGTTCCTCGCCGAGGGGCTGGGGCACGCGTTCGTCGCCCTCGAGGACGGGTCGTCGGTGACCTACCTGGTGTCCTCGGGCTACAGCCCCGGCCGCGAGTTCGGCATCTCCCCGTTCGACCCCGACCTCGGCCTGCCGTGGCCGGCCGGCGTGGAGTACCGGCTGTCGGACAAGGACCGGGCCGCGCCCACCCTCGCCCAGGCCCGGGAGCAGGGGATCCTGCCGACGATGGAGCAGTGCACGGCCCACTACGACCGGCAGCGCGCGGGCTCCTAGCCCGACGGCGGGGGTGGCGCCAGCCGGCCGGGCCGCGGCCGCAGCCGGGCGACGACGCGGCCGACGGCGACCGCCGGCCCGTAGGCGCGGCTGTCGTCGGCGACCAGCGGGTTGTCGCCGCGGACGTCGACGGCGCCGTCGCCGAGCAGCCGGTGCACCCGCTTGACCACCAGCAGGTCGGGCCGGGACGGGAAGCGGGCCAGGACGACGTCGCCGACCGCCACCTCCCCGCGCCGCGCCCGCCGCACCAGCAGCCGGTCGCCGTGCCGCACCGTCGGGGACATCGACGGGCCGCTCACCCGCGCCAGCACCCACGCCGACCGCAGCGGCGGGACGGCCCGCTCACCGGGACGGGGACTGATCACCGCGAGTAGGGTCCCAGACGACCCGATCGATCGACATACGGAGGAGAGGGCATGCTGTTCAGCCGCGTGTTCTCCGCCGTGGAGGCCAGCGCGCACTGCGACCTCCCGTGCGGCGTGTACGACCCTGCCCAGGCCCGCATCGAGGCGGAGTCGGTGAAGGCCATCCAGGAGAAGTACCAGGGCAGCGAGGACGAGGTCTTCCGGCAGCGCTGCGTGCTCATCAAGGAGCAGCGCTCCGACCTGGTGAAGCACCACCTGTGGGTGCTGTGGACCGACTACTTCAAGCCGCCGCACTTCGAGAAGTACCCGCAGCTGCACGAGCTGTTCAACAAGGCCACCAAGCAGGCCGGCGCGGCCGGCGGCAAGGGCAGCATGGACCCCGCCGAGGGCCAGAAGCTGCTCGACTACATCGCCGAGATCGACCGGATCTTCTGGGAGACCAAGGCCGCCGCATAGCGGAACGACCCCGACGGCCGGTGGGCTCCTCGCCCGCCGGCCGTCGGCGTCCCCGGGCACCGGTGAGATCCGGGGACGGCGCCGGTCACAGCCTGCGACACCCCGACCCGAGGAGACCCGCGATGGCCGTCCGGCTCAACCCCTACCTGCACTTCTCCGGCAACGCCCGCGAGGCGATGGACTTCTACCGCTCGATCCTCGGCGGCCACCTCGAGGTCATGACGTTCGGTGACATGGGCGGGGGCGGGGGTCAGTACCCCGACGACGGCGTCATGCACGCCTTCCTGCGTACTGACCACGGGCTCGAGCTCATGGCCTCCGACGGGCACGACCCCGACGCCGGTGGGCCGGACAAGGTGTCGCTCTCGCTGTCCGGCGACGACCTCGAGGTGCTCACCCGCTGGTTCGAGGCGCTGGCCGACGGCGGCGCGGTCGACGTCCCGCTGAAGAGGCAGATGTGGGGCGACACGTTCGGCCAGGTGACCGACCGGTTCGGCATCCGCTGGCTCGTGAACGTCGCGACGCCCGGCGTGTGAGCGACCCGCCGGGGGCCCCGGCGGGGCGGCGGGGCCGCCGCCGGGCCCCGGTACCGTCAGCCCTCGATGCGCATCGACCGGGCCGGGTGGCCCTTCATCACCGGACCCCTCGGCCCGGCCGCCGTGCTGGCCGCCGCGGGCGCGCGGACGGGTCGCCGCTGGGCGCGCGTCGCGGCCTGGCCGTTCCTGGCGCTGTCGGCCTACATGGTCCTGTTCTTCCGCGACCCCGACCGCCCCTGCGACCGCGAGGAGCCACCGGCCGACGTGGTCCTGTCCCCGGCCGACGGCATGGTGATGGTCGCCGGCGAGCCGCAGGAGGGCGTCGCCCCCGAGCCCGCCCCGCCGGGTGGCTGGCAGCAGGTCAGCGTGTTCCTCTCCGTCGTCGACGTGCACGTCAACCGCTCCCCCTACCGCGGCGAGGTCGTGCAGAGCTCCTACCGCAAGGGCAGCTTCCTGGCCGCCTACCGGGCCGAGTCCGCGCACCGCAACGAGCGCAGCGAGCTGTGGCTGCGCGAGGACCACCCGGAGGGCGAACGGACCGTCGTCTTCCGCCAGCTGGTCGGGGTGCTGGCGCGCCGCATCGTCACGCGCACCGGCGTCGGCCGGCGGCTGGCCACCGGGGAGCGGTTCGGCCTCATGAAGTTCGGCTCGCGGATGGACGTCTTCCTGCCCGCGGAGTGCACGATCACCGTGCGGAAGGGCCAGCGCGTGCGGGGCGGCGACACCGTCATCGGCCGCTGGCCCACCGCCGGCTGAGGGCCCCGGTGCCCAGCTCGGCCTCGGGCGAGGGGCGGCCCACGACCCGCCGCACGGCGACCGTGGAGTTCGTCCGCGGCTCGGTCCGCGGCAGCCGCCGCCGCGCCATGGCGACCCTGCCCAGCCTGTTCACGCTGGCCAACATGATGTGCGGCTTCGCCGCGATCCTGCTGTCGATCCGCGGGCAGTACACCCTCGCCGCCGTCCTCATCGGCCTGTCGGTGCTCTTCGACATCGCCGACGGCGCGGTCGCCCGCCTGGTCGGCGCGGTGAGCTCCTTCGGCCTGCAGTTCGACTCGCTGGCCGACCTGGTCTCCTTCGGCCTGGCCCCGGCCCTGCTCGCGTTCACCCTGTTCTCCGAGGGCCGGGACGAGTGGGACCCGCTGGGCTGGGTGGTCTGCTTCCTGTGGGTGGCGTGCGCGGCGATCCGGCTGGCCCGCTTCAACACCACCATCGACCCCACCGCGGACAAGCGGTACTTCACGGGCATGCCCAGCCCGGGCGCGGCCGGCGTCGTCCTGGCGTCGGTGTTCGCCTTCGGCGACCAGATGCAGGGCCGCGACCGGCTCTGGGTGCTGCTCATCGTCGCCGTCCCCGCGCTGCTCATGGTCAGCACCGTCCGGTTCCGCTCGTTCCGGTCGCTGGTCAGCCCCCGCAGCGGGCGCCCGTACGGACTGGTCCTCGCCGCCGTCGCCCTGGTCGTCGGGTTCGCCACCGTCCCGGTCGTCACCGGCTGCGTGCTCGCCTACGGGTACCTGCTCGCGCCGGTCCTGGTGCCGCTGCTCTCCCCCCTCGGCCGGCTGGTGCCGGCCCGCGTCCGGGAGGTGCTCACGTGACGATCCGCCGCATGGAGCCCGCCGACGTCCCGGCCGTCGTGGGCCTGGTGCGCGAGCTGGCCGAGTACGAGGAGTCCGCGCACGAGGTCCGGCTCACCGAGGAGCAGCTGCACGCCGCGCTGTTCGGGGAGTCGCCCGCGCTGTTCGGGCACGTCGCGCTCGGTCCCGACGGCGAGGTCGCCGGGATGGCGCTGTGGTTCCTGAACTTCTCCACCTGGCGCGGCACCCACGGCCTCTACCTGGAGGACCTCTACGTCCGGCCGCAGCACCGCGGAACGGGTCTGGGCCGGGAGCTGCTGCGGACGCTCGCGGCCACCTGCGTCGAGCGCGGCTACAGCCGGCTGGAGTGGTCGGTGCTCGACTGGAACACCCCGTCGATCGACTTCTACCGGGCCGCCGGCGCGCTCCCGCTGGACGGGTGGACGGTGTTCCGGCTGACCGACGACGCGCTCGCCGACTTCGCCGCCGACCGACGCGACTGACCGGGTCGTCACGGCGTGAGGCAGGCTGGGGGCGTGGGAACCGAGCGTGGCACGCCCGAGTGCTGGCTGACCGACATGGACGGCGTCCTGGTGCACGAGGGACAGGCCCTGCCGGGGGCCGCGGACTTCCTCGCCCGGCTGGTCGACGCGGAACGGCGTTTCCTCGTCCTGACCAACAACTCGATCTTCACCCCGCGTGACCTCGCCGCCCGGCTGGCGCGCTCGGGCCTGCACGTGCCCGAGGAGTCGATCTGGACCTCGGCGCTGGCGACGGCGGACTTCCTGTCCTCCCAGCTGCCCGGCGGCTCGGCGTACGTGATCGGCGAGGCGGGGTTGACGACGGCGCTGTACGAGGCCGGCTACACCCTGACCGACACCGATCCCGACTACGTCGTCCTGGGTGAGACGCGCACCTACTCCTTCGAGGCCATCACCCGGGCGATCCGGCTGATCGGCGCCGGGTCGCGGTTCATCGCCACCAACCCCGACGTGACCGGCCCCTCGCCCGAGGGCCCGCTGCCGGCCACCGGCTCGGTGGCTGCGATGATCACCGAGGCCACCGGCGCCAAGCCCTACTTCGTGGGCAAGCCCAACCCGATGATGTTCCGCAGCGCCATGAACCGGATCGAGGCCCACTCCGAGAGCACGGTGATGATCGGCGACCGCATGGACACCGACGTCGTCGCCGGCATCGAGGCGGGCCTGGAGACGATCCTGGTGCTCACCGGGTCGACCACGGCCGCCGACGTCGCCCGCTTCCCGTTCCGCCCCAGCCGGGTGCTCGACTCGATCGCCGACGTCGTCGACCTGGTGTGAGAAGGACCCCGTCCTCCCCACCCCTCGCACGCTCGGGGCGGGCCCCGGGACGGGGCCGCAAGCACCGCCGGAAGGGAGCGGATCCCCTCAGCGGTCGAGGAACGCCAGTCGCGCCTCGGGGGTGAACAGCAGGTACAGCCCGGCCAGGGCCAGGACGATGAGCGGGATGCCCAGCAGCGGCTGGCCGCCGGGGAACGCGGTGCTGTAGCCGAACAGGCCCAGCAGCAGCTGCAGCACGACGACCGGCCCGCGGGCCCAGCCCGCGAGCCGGCGCAGCCCGGCCGCGGCTGCGGCGAGCGCGACCCCGAAGATCGCGACGTAGACGACCTCGGCCAGCGCCCGGCCGACGCTGTCGGGCTCGCCGGTGAGGGTCAGCCAGAGCAGGGCCAGCGCCCCGGCCAGCAGCAGCCCGGCCTCGACGGCGGCCACCAGCGCCGCCCGGACGACCGACGGCGGCGCCGCGGGACCCGGCCGGCGCGGCGGGCGGAACGAGGGCTGCGCGGCGGCACCGAAGAGCCGCTCGGCCCTGGTCGGGCGGCGTGTGGCGTCCTCCTCCGTCACACCAGCGAGGCTACGCGTCAGCCGCCACGGCAGTCCCCGTCCGTGCCGGTTGGACGGTCCCCGTGCTGGTTAGCTCTCCGGCATGCGCGCGCTCGTGGTGGCCAACCCCGCGGCGACGACCACGACCGGCCGGGTGCGCGACGTGCTCGTGGGCGCGCTGGCCAGCGAGCTCAAGGTCGACCTCGCCGAGACCACGCACCGCGGCCACGGCCGCGAGCTGGGCCAGCAGGCGCTGGCCGACGGGTTCGACGTCGTCGTCGCGCTCGGGGGCGACGGCACGGTCAACGAGGTGGTCAACGGCCTGCTCACCGACGGGCCGGGCGCGCACGTGCCCACCCTCGCCGTCGTCCCGGGCGGCTCCACCAACGTCTTCTCCCGCGCGCTGGGCCGCTCCCGCGACCCGGTCGAGGCCACCGGCGAGATCCTCGACTCGCTGCGGTCGGGGCGGACGCGGCGGGTGTCCCTCGGCACCGCCAGCGCCACCGGGACCAGCACGGTCCCGGCCCGCGGCGTCGACCCGGCGACCGCGGTGGCGGCGGCCGAGGCGGGTGCGGCGGTCCACTCCGGGTGGAGCGAGCCGCGCTGGTTCGTCTTCGCCGCGGGCATGGGCTTCGACGCCGACGTCATCGCGCGGGTGGAGCGGCAGCGCGCCCGCGGCCGCCGCTCCACCGGGGCGCTCTACGTCCGCGAGGCCACCCGCGCCTTCGTGCTCGGCCGGGAGCGCCGGCGCCCGGCCATGACGCTGACCCTGCCCGACGAGCCCGACCTCGACGGGCTGTTCCTGTGCCTGGTGTCCAACGTGAGCCCCTGGACCTACCTGGGGTCGCGTCCGGTCAACCCCAGTCCCGAGGCCTCCTTCGACGCCGGCCTCGACGTGTTCGCGCTGGGCCGGATGGGCGTGCTGCGGATGCTGCACCACGCGCGGCAGGTGCTCGCCCGCCGTCCCGACGCCCGCGGCCGCGGGGTGCACCGCCGGCACGACCTCGACGACGTCGTCCTGACCGCCGCACGGCCGCAGGGCTGGCAGCTCGACGGCGACCACCTCGGCACCGCCACCGGGCTGCGGGTGCGCTCGGTGCCCGCGGCGCTGTCCGTCGTCTCCTAGCGGCCCGGAGAGCCCCTCACGCACGTCCGGGGTGCGGTGTCAACGACCACCGCACCGCCGAGTGGCGGCCCTAGCACGCCCGTGGTGAGGTTGCTCACGCGGGGTCAGACCACGACCGCCGCGCGCTTGACACGCCGTCCTCAGGTGAAAACATCGCGAGAGGAACGCAACCTGCCGGTAACAAGCGGCAGGCGGTCGCTGGAACGGGGCGCTGGGCAACCGGTGTCGCGCCCGCGCAGGCGGCCCGACGTCAGCGATCAGCAAGCCCAGAACGTCGTCGACACCGAGGAGTGCACGCACATGGACTGGCGCCACCGCGCCCTATGCCGGGACGAGGACCCGGAGCTGTTCTTCCCCATCGGGACGACCGGCCCCGCCCTCGTGCAAGTCGAGCAGGCGAAGGCCGTGTGCCGTCGTTGCTCCGTCATGGAGTCCTGCCTCGACTGGGCCCTGCGATCCGGCCAGGACTCGGGCGTCTGGGGCGGGCTCTCCGAGGACGAGCGGCGCGCTCTCAAGCGCCGCCAGTCCCGCACCCGCGTCCGCGCCTGATCGATCCCGCCAGACGCGCCGACGAGGCCGGTCACCCGCTCCGGGTGACCGGCCTCGTCGCTGTCACACGGTCGTCCCACCGGACGACACCGCGGCCACGCGCCCAGGAGGAGCTCGGAGCCCATCCGCCTACCGCCGCGGCCGGCCCGCGCCGGGGAGCTCCAGCACGACCTCGGTGCCCGGCCGGCCAGGCCCCGGCGGCTCCGCCGGGGTGGTGGCGTGCAGCGCGCCCCCGAGCTCGCTGGTGACCAGCGTCCGCACGATCTGCAGCCCGAGCCCGTCGCTCTGCGCCGGGTCGAAGTCCTCGGGCAGCCCCTGACCGTCGTCGCGGACCCGGACCACCAGGTCGTCGCCGTCCCGCTCGGCCACCAGCTCGATCGCGCCGGGCGGCCCGTCGGCCGGGAAGGCGTGCTCGGCGGCGTTCTGCAGCAGCTCGGTGACCGCCATGACCAGCGGGGTCGCGGTCACCGCCGGCAGCTCCCCGAAGCGCCCGACGCGGCGGGTGCACGCCGCCGGCCCGATGGACGTCAGGTCGCCGAGCATCGGCAGCACCTGGTCGAAGACGTCGTCGACGTCGACGACGTCCTCCCGGCTGCCGGCCAGCGTCTCGTGGACGACGGCGATCGAGGCCACCCGCCGCACCGACTCCTCCAGCGCCGCCCGCGCGGCCGGCTCGGTCATGCGCCGGGCCTGCAGCCGCAGCAGCGCGGCGACGGTCTGCAGGTTGTTCTTCACCCGGTGGTGGATCTCGCGGATCGTCGCGTCCTTGGTCAGCAGCGCCCGGTCGCGGCTGCGCAGGTCGGTGACGTCGCGGACCAGCACCAGCGCGCCCTCCTCGACACCCGGCGCCTGCAGCGGCAGGGCGCGCAGCAGCATCGTCGCGCTGCGGCCCTCGACGTCGGTGGGGTCGGGGAACCGCCCGGCCACCGCGGCGGCGACCGTCGCCGCGACCGCCTCGCCCGCCACCCGGTCGGCCGACGCCGCCCGGGTGACCTTGGCCAGGTCCGCGCCGACCAGGTCGCCGACCACCCCGAGCCGCCGGTAGGCCGACAGCGCGTTGGGGCTGGCATAGACGGCGCGGCCGGCGGCGTCCAGGCGCACCAGCCCGTCCCCGACGCGCGGGCTCATCTCGGCGTCGAGCAGCTTCTCCGGCGGGAACGTGCCGGCCGACACCATGAGGCAGAGGTCGGCGGCGATGTCGAGGTAGGTCAGCTCCAGCGTCGACGGCGACCGGGTGACGGCCAGGTTGGTGTCCTTGGCCAGCACCGCGACGACGACGCCGTCGTGCCGTACCGGGATGACCTCGCGGCGGCGCGGCGCGCCGCCCGACCAGTCCGGATCGCCCTCGGTCACCGGCCGGCCCTCCCGGTGCGCCAGCCGGAAGGGGTCGGCGTCGGGCCCGTCGACCTCGCTGCCGACCAGGTCCTCGGGCCGGCTGGTGGGCGCGGTCAGCGGGCGTACCTGGGCGACGCACCACCAGGCGCCGGTGCGCAGCGGCACCCACAGCGTCAGGTCGGCGAAGGCCAGGTCGGCCAGCAGCTGCCAGTCGGCCACCAGCCGCCGGGCGTGGTCGACCTGCGAGGGGGCGGTCGCCGACCCGCGGTGGAGGCGCTCGGAGAGGGTGCTCATGGTGCCCCCGAGCGTAGGAGCGGCCCGCGCCTAGGCTGGCGACCCGTGGCCCTGCCCTCCCCCGACCTGCCCTCGCCCGACCTGCCGCCGGTGCGCGTCGAGGACGCCGTCCCCGCCGACTGGCCACGGATCGCCGAGCTGACCGTCGCCGTCTACCGCGACGAGCGGCTGGCCTCCGCTGAGTACCTGGGCCAGCTGGCCGACGTCGAGGGCCGTGCCGCGCGGTCGCGGCTGGTCGTGGCGCGCGACGGCGCCCGGGTCGTCGGCGCGGTGGCGCTCGTGCTCGAGGGCGACTTCGGCGAGGTCACCGCCTCCGACGACGAGGCCGCCTTCCGGATGCTCGTCGTCGACCCCGCGGTGCGCGGGCGGGGCGTGGGCGAGGCGCTGGTGCGGGTGTGCCTGGACCGGGCCCGTGCGGCCGGCAAGCGGCGGATGGTGCTGTCCACCGACCCGCGGATGACCGCCGCCCACCGCCTCTACGCCCGGCTCGGCTTCACCCGGCTGCCCGAGCGGGACTGGAGCCCGCGCCCCGGCATCGACCTGCTGGTCTACGCACTGGAGCTCTGACCACCGGCGTCGGTCGCCGGCCGGCGACCGGTGCCCCGGGACCGGGACGGACGGCGGGGCGCGGGCTCCTCGGGCGCGGGCTCCGCCGGCTCGGCCTCCCGCGCCGGGACACCGGCCGCCGCGGCGAGGGTGTCGAGCTCGTCGAGGATGTCGCGCAGCAGCACGTCGACGTCCGGCAGCAGCTCGGCGCACGAGACGAGCCCCCAGTCGAGGCGGTCGAGGTAGCTCTGCACCGTGATGTTGAGGCCCTGTCCCTCGACGATCGTCGACACCGGGTAGTAGTGCTCGAGCCGCGCGCCCGCGGCGTACAGCGGCGTCCGCGGACCGGGCACGTTGGAGATCACCAGGTTGCCCGGCGTCAGCCGCGACCCCAGGCGCAGCCGCGCGCTCAGCCGCATGGCGCGGGCGAAGACGGCCGGGGGCGGGAACTCGGCGAAGTCGGTGAGCCGCTCGGCCGGCAGCGCCGAGAACAACTCCTTGCTGCTGGTCATCGCCTCGTGCACGCGCCGGACCCGCCGGACGGGGTCGGGCTCGTCGGTCGGCAGCACGGCCGAGAGCATCGACACCCGGTTGGTCCAGCGCTCGGTCTCCTCCCCGGTGCGCACCGAGACGGGCACGAGCGCCACGAGCGGCTCCGCGGGCAGCGCGCCGCGCCGGTCGAGGAAGGTCCGCAGGCCGCCGGCGCAGGCGGCCATGACGACGTCGTTGACGGTCGCGCCCAGCGCCGACTTCACCTGCTTGACCACGTCGAGCGAGGTCGACCGGATGGCGAGCTTGCGGTGGGGGGTGATCGGCCCGTTGAACGGCGTACGCGGCGGCCGGACGCTGGGCAGCGGCGGTGGCTGGTCGGGTTCCTCGGGCAGGGAGCGGCCGAGGTTGAACACCGTGCCGAGCGGCCCGCGCAGGCTGCGGCGGACGTCGTTGGCGGCTCGCACCAGCACGGGGTTGCGCGTCGCCCGGCCGACCTCGCGGGCGGTCCGGGCGGCGAGCAGCACCCCGCGCGCCGGCTTGCGGGCCAGGCCGAGCGCGCCCCGCGCGAGCATCTCCAGGTCGCCGGGTGGCCGCTCGGGCGTCCACGAGTCGGCCTCGGGCGGCACGGTGCCCTCCGGGGTGTCGTCGAGCATCAGCGTCATGAGCTCGACGCCGGAGGCCCCGTCGATGGTGGCGTGGTGGACGATCGTGAGGATCGCGAAGCGGTCGTCGGGCAGGCCCTCGATCACGTAGGACAGCCACAGCGGCTTGCGCCGGTCCAGCGGCCGGGAGACCAGCCGGCCGACCAGCGCCGCGAGCTGGTCGTCGGTGCCCGGCGGCGGGACGGCGGTGTGCCGGACGTGGAAGTCCAGGTCGAAGGCGGCGTCGGCCACCCAGTACGGGTGGTCCAGGCCCAGCGGCACCTCGGCCAGCCGCCGGCGCAGCGGCTCGAGCAGGGGCAGCCGCTGCTGCAGCTGCGCCCGCCACGCGTCGTAGGGCCGGTAGCCGGGGTCGTCGGGCCGGGTGTAGATCGACACGCTCGAGACGTGGCCGAACTGCGCGGACGTCTCGAGGTGCAGGAACGTCGCGTCCAGTCCCGACAACTGCTTCATGGCCCCTGCCCTCCCGAGTCGGCGGGACCCGCGACACGCATCCCAGCCGGACGGCTCCCCGTGGTGTGGGGAAGTGTGTCAGCCCTCACACTGCTCCTGCAGGCGGGTGGTTGCCCGCGCAGCACGCGACGGGGTCCGCACCGTGCCCGGTCGCCCAGGGGAGACGAGGACAGGCCATGCGCGCGACGGCGCCGTTGCACCGGACAGCCGCCGGGGAGGCTCCCCCGTGGATCGGGGCGTCGCCGGTCGCCGCGCTGCTCGCCGTCCAGCGGCCGTGGCGCGAGGCGGCGGCGCTGCTGCGCTCCCCCGTGTGGCGCGGCCGCGGCGTCCCGGACGGCGGCGGCCTGCCGGTCCTGCTGGTGCCCGGCTTCCTCGCCGGCGACCCGTCGCTGTCACTCCTGGAGAGCTGGCTGCGGGCCCGCGGTTACCGGACGTGCACCTCGCAGATCCGGGTCAACGTCGACTGCACCCGCAAGGCGGTCGAGCGCCTCGAGCGCCGCCTGGTCGAGCTCACCGACCGGGCCGGGCGACCCGCGGCGATCGTGGGCCAGAGCCGCGGCGGGCTGTTCGCCAAGCTCATGGCGGTGCGCCGGCCCGACCGGGTGAGCGGGATTATCACCCTGGGCAGCCCGAACGTCGACCACATGGCGATCAACCCGCTGGTCGCCGCCCAGGTGCGGCTGGTCGCCGCCCTCGGCACCGCCGGGGTGCCGGGCATGTTCGTCGACGACTGCCTGCGGGGGGCGTGTGCCGACGAGCTCGCCGTGGAGCTGGAGCGGCCGTTCCCGACGCAGGTGCCCTACGTCTCGGTCTACTCGCGCAGCGACTGGGTGGTCGACTGGCACGCGTGCGTCGACCCGGCCGCCGAGAACGTCCACGTCGACTCCAGCCACGTCGGCATGAGCGTCCACCCCGAGGTCTACGAACTCCTCGGTCGGCGGCTGCCCGGCCTGGCCCGACGGACGCCCTGAGCCGTCCGGCGCCGCTCAGGCGTCGGCGACGGTGGCGATCAGGTCGCCCTCCTGGAGCACCTCGCCCTCGACGACGTGCAGCTCCTGCACGACACCGGCGCGCTCGGTGAGGACCGGGATCTCCATCTTCATCGACTCGAGGACCACCAGCGTGTCCCCCGCGCCGACCTCGGCCCCGGGGGCGACGAGGACCTTCCAGACGCTGGACACCATCTCGGCGTGGATCTCCTCGACCACCACGCAGCACCCCTCTCGAGCCGGATGACCCATCCAAGCAGGCCGACCGCTGCCGGGCAGGGCACGCCGGGGAACGGCTGGGCTAGGCGCCGGGCTCGGGGTCGCCGGCGGCCAGCTGCTGGAGCACCGCACACACCTCCGGGCCGTCGTGCGGGACGCCGGTCTCGGGCAGGTCGGTCAGCGCGGCCGCGGCGGCGCGGGCGGCGGTGGCGGTGTCGGGCGCGCCGGCGCTGACGGTGGCCAGCAGGGCGTCGTACCAGGGGTCGAGCCGGTCGCCGGGGTCGTAGCCGCTGACCGCGACCACCTCGGTGCGGCCGGTGGTGCCGCGCAGCCGGCCGGCGCTGGGCAGCAGACCGGTGACCCGCCCCGCCTGCCCGGGCGCCAGCGTCGAGCGCAGCTGCACCGCGACGGCGGCCCGCGGCGGGTGCTCCTCGCGGGTGCGGCGGCGGGGGCCGCGCTCGCCGGCGGCCGCGGCCAGCGCGAGGTCGACGGCGTCGACGCCGTACGCCCGCTCGAGCACCGCCATGTCGAGGGAGAAGCCGGCGGCGACCTCACCGAGCTCGCCGTCCTCGTCGACGCCGACGGTGACCAGTCCGCGCCAGCCGACCTCGGCCAGCCGCTTGGCGCCGACGGGCATCTCGCCGGGCGGCTCCGGCGTCCAGGAGACGCGGGCGATGCCGGCCGCCCGGTCGCGCGCGACCGTCGTCGGGTAGTGCAGGCCCTCGTCGGTGACCAGCGCCAGCAGGCCGTGCTCGCTGGCCGGCTCGACGCCGTCGCCGCCGAGCCGCTCGAGCACCTCGGCCGGCGGCCCGACCCAGGTCAGGCCGGCCGCGGCCACCTCGGCGGCGAGCGCGGCGTTGCCCGCCAGTGCCGGGGGGACGGCGAGGACGGCACGGGCGCCGCTGCGGCGGGCGGCCTCGACGATCCGGTCGACGGCGAGGTAGGACTCCGCCGCGGGCGCCGGCCCGAGCAGCACGGCGTCGTCGGCCAGGCGGACGTGCCGCGCCGACCGCTCGGCCTCGGAGTAGACGGCGACCGCCTTGACACCGAGCCGCGAGCAGGCGGCGATCACCGCGCACGCGGCCGGCCCCCGCCCCGCCACGAGCACGCTCTCGATCCCGTGCTGGGCCACGCTCCCGGTCCTCCCCGTCCCACCGCGCCGGGTCACCGTCGTCCCGACCTGCCCATGGTGCCTGGCGCCTGTGACACCCGCGCCACCGGCCAGGGGGCCCTCCCCCGTCTGTGGGACCCTGGGGCGGACCGGTGGGCGTCGGACGACGCCCGGCACGCGACGACGAGGAGAGGAGGGCAGCGATGTCCAAGCGCGGACGCAAGCGTCGCTCCCGCAAGGGGAACAAGGCCAACCACGGCAAGCGCCCCAACGCCTAGGCACACACGACGGCGCCCCGCTCCCGGAGATCCGGGGCGGGGCGCCGTCGCGTGTGCGGTCCCTACTCGGACCAGTCGGTGCGGACCACCTCGGTGCGCACCTGCTCGACGCTCACGTGCGTGCCGTCCTCCTCGAAGGAGACGGTGGTGAGCTGCAGCTTGATCCGGTCGCGCAGGCCCAGCGGCGGCTTGTCCCCGCCGCAGCGGCGGCGCACCAGCGCCTTGAACTCCTGCTCGATGCCGAACTGCCGGAGGCACGACGAGCAGTCCTCGAGGTGCTCGGCGATGACGGCGCGGCGGGCGTCGTCGGTCTCGTGGTCGAGGAACTCGAAGACGTGCGACAGGACGTCGTCGCACGAGGACGCGTGCTCGTGCTCGGCGCTCACGACCGCCCCTCCTCACCGGTGCCGGCGCGGACGAAGCCGCGCTCCCGGGCGTAGTCGGCCAGCAGCTTCTGCAGGCCCCGCCGGCCGCGGTGCAGCCGGGACATCACCGTGCCGATGGGCGTGCCCATGATCTCGGCGATCTCCTTGTAGGCGAAGCCCTCGACGTCGGCGAGGTAGACCGCCAGGCGGAAGTCCTCGGGCAGCTGCTGCAGGGCCTCCTTGATGTCGGAGTCCGGCAGGTGGTCCAGCGCCTCGATCTCCGCCGAGCGCAGCCCGCTGGAGGTGTGCTCCTCCGCCGCGTAGAGCTGCCAGTCCTGCACCTGGTCGGTGGGGTACTGCTGCGGCTGCCGCTGCTTCTTGCGGTAGCTGTTGATGTAGGTGTTGGTCAGGATCCGGTACAGCCAGGCCTTGAGGTTGGTCCCCTCCGCGAACTGGTGGAACGCGGAGTAGGCCTTGACGAAGGTCTCCTGGACCAGGTCCTCGGCGTCGGCGGGGTTGCGGGTCATCCGCAGCGCCGCCGGGTAGAGCTGGTCGAGGAAGGGCAGCGCGTCGCGCTCGAAGCGCGCGTCGCGCTCGGCGCGGGTCTCGGCGACCTCGGTGCGGCTGCCGCCCTCGCGTGCCTCGGGCACCTCCACCGGCGCCCCGACCACCGGCTCGCGCGGGGTCCCGACCGGCTCGACGGCGGGGTTCCCGCCCGGGGTCTCCTCAGGCACCGACCGTCCTCTCTGCGGCACCCGGAGGCGGGTCACCACGTCGGTCGATCCTAGTCGCGCGGCGTCGGGCCGGCCCGGGGGCCGCCGGCGCGGGGCCCGCGTGCGGGCGCTGGAGACGGTGCTGCTCACGGTCCCTGCAACGGTGCCCCCGGTCGCGGTCATTCCCCGGCCGGGAAGTCGGCGGCGGGCACCGGGCGGGCTGGCTACGCTCCCCGGCCGTGGCGGCGACCCCCGCGGTGCGGGCCCTGGAGAAGGCCCGGGTGGTGCACACCCTGCACCCCTACGACCCCGGCCACGCGAGCGACCAGGGCCACGGGGAGGCCGCGGTGGCCGCGCTCGGCGCCGATCCGCGGCGCGTGTTCAAGACGCTGGTGACCCGCGTCGACGGCACGCTCACCGTCGCCGTCGTCCCGGTGAGCGGCACCCTCGACCTGAAGGCACTGGCGGCCGCGGCCGGCGGGCGGAGGGCGGCGATGGCCGACCCCGCCGACGCCGAGCGGACCACCGGCTACGTCGTCGGCGGGATCAGCCCGCTGGGCCAGCGCAGGGCACTGCCGACCGTCGTCGACGAGTCGGCGCTGGGGTTCCCCACGGTGCTGGTCAGCGCCGGCCGCCGGGGCCTGCAGGTGGAACTGTCGCCGGCCGACCTGGTGCGGCTCACCCGCGCCCGCACCGCGCCCATCGGCCGCTAGCTGTCCGGGACGCCGTAGGGGGTGAGCAGCTGGTCGACCGGCGCGGCGTCGTCGGTGAGCACCCGCGCGTCGCCGGCGAAGGCGGCCACCTCGGCGTCGGAGGCGACCTGCCACGCCGAGTCCTGGGCGCGCAGCGCCCCGACGAGGGCGGCCTCGTCCAGCGGCCGGTGCGAGGCGACGGCGACCAGGTTGCCGCCGTCCTCCCCCGCCAGCACCGGGGCCGGGGCCAGCAGCAGCACGTGCGGCCACACCCGCCGCATCGTGGCCAGCTCCGCGCGGACGAAGTCCAGCGGCGGGTGGTCGATGAGGTTGGCGACGTAGACGCCGTCGTCGGCGAGCGCGCGGTCGACCAGCTCCAGCGCCTCCACGGTGGTCAGCTGCCAGGGCACCGACAGCCCGCCGAAGGCGTCGCCGACGACGACGTCACGCTCCCCGGCCGGCTCGTCGGCCAGCCCGACCCGGGCGTCACCGACCCGCACCTGCAGGTCCGCCGACGTCTCCAGGCCCAGCTGCTCCCGGTCGATCGCGACGACGCCGGGGTCGACCTCCAGCACCCGGCTGGTCGTGCCGGGCCGCACCGCGGCGAGGTAGCGCGGCACGGTCAGCCCGCCGCCGCCCAGGTGCAGCGCCGACAGCGGTTCCCGGGGCGGGGCGAGGACGTCGGTGATAGCGGCGATCGCGCGGACGTACTCGAACTCCAGGTGGGTGGGGTCGGCGAGGTCGACGTAGCTGTGCCGCAGCGTGTCCAGCAGCAGCACCCGGCCGGTCTCCCGCTCGGGGTCGGCGACCACCCGCGCGCAGTGGTAGGAGGTCTCCGCCTCGCACGGCGTGGGCGCCACCGCGGCGAGCAGCGACCCGGCGACGGCGGCCAGCAGCAGCGCGGCCGGCAGCCGCCCCGCCCCGCCCGGCGAGCGGCGGCGCAGCAGCAGCCACACGGCGATCCCGGCGGCGACGGTGACCAGCCCGGTGCCCACGAGGATGCCGCTGCTCGGGAACACCGCGATGAGCAGGAAGCCGGTGACGAACGTGGCCGCGATCCCACCGAGCGTGCCGATGCCCGACAGCTTCCCGACCACCGACCCGGTCTCGGCCAGGCTGGCCAGCTGCAACTTGACCACCATCGGCGGCACCGCCGACAGCAGCGCGGCCGGCACCACGACCGCGACGGCGGCCAGCAGCAGCACGCTGCCGGCGTCGGCACCGGTGAACAGCGACCCGGTGAAGCGCACCAGCGGCAGGACGGCGACCACCAGCGCGCCGCCGGCCACCAGCAGCGGCGCGATCAGCTGCCGGGGGTCGCGGCGGTCGGCCGTGGCACCCCCGGCCCACGCGCCGACGGCGATCGCGGCCAGCGCGAACCCGATGATCGCGGTGTTGGTCTGCAGCGTGATGCCGACGTAGGGCGCGATGAGCCGCAGCCCCACGATCTCGAGCACCAACACCGCACCCGAGGCGAGGAAGGTGACCCCGGCGGCCACCCACCCGGGCAGCGCGGCGCCGGCGGGGTCGGGCGCGTCGGCGGACGGATCGGCCGGGTGGACGGCGGGCGCACGCTCGCTCAGGGCAGGGCTCCTCAGAAGAGCGCCGGCTGGTCGGCCGGGGCGCTGGTGCCCTCGACCCGGGTCAGCAGCTCGGCGCCGTTGTTGCGGACGTTGTTGACGGCGGTGCCGACCGGGCGCAGCTCCAGCGCCTCCACCAGCTCCTGCGGGGTCGGCTCGGCGAGCGCCTCCACGTCGTCGCGGGCCGGGTCGAGCCAGTCGGCCCACCGCTCGCGCGGCAGCACCAGCGGCATCCGGTCGTGGATCTCGGTGAGCGCGCCGACGGCGGGCGCGGTGACGACGGTGCACGTGTAGAGCCGGTCCTCGCCCTTGCCCCACACCTCGTAGAGGCCGGCCATGGCCAGCACCGACCCGTCGGCGGGGGTGATGAAGAAGGGCTGCTTGCCGGGCGAGTCCAGGCGCTTCTGCCACTCGTACCAGCCGTCGGCCGGCACCAGGCAGCGCCGGGAGCGGGCGGCCGAGCGGAACGCCGGCTTCTCGGTCAACGACTCGACCCGGGCGTTGAGCAGCCGGTTGCCCACCGAGACGTCCTTGGCCCAGGAGGGCACCAGGCCCCAGCGGACCGCGCGCAGCTCCCGGTGCGCCTCGCCGGTGGGGCTGCCCTCCGGGTCGCGCTCACGCTTGGTGCGGACCACGTAGACGTCCTTGGTCGGCGCGACGTTGAAGTCCGCCCGGAGCGGCTCCTGGCCCTCGGCGGGGACCGCCTCGAACTCGACCACGAGGTCCTCGGGACGGCGGCTGGCGGCGTAGCGACCACACACGGCTGGTCCTCCCGGCTGCTGTCGGGCCCGGACGGCGGGCCCGTCCCCGCCGACTCTAGGTGGGGGTGCCGACGGTGCGGCCGCCCCGGGCGGCCGCGGGGAGGCCGGGTGGAGCCCGCGACGGCGAGAGACGAGGATCACGTGCGTGACCGCGACCCAGAACCCACCGCACGAGCAGCCGAAGACCGCGAGCGAGTCCGCCGAGCGCCGGTACGCGACGGTCAACCCGTTCACCGGCGAGACGGAGAAGGAGTTCGACTTCACGCCCACCGAGGCCATCGACGGCATCATCGCGACGGCGCACGCCGCCTACCAGGAGTGGCGGGAGCGCCCGGTCGAGGAGCGCGCGGCCGTCGTCCGCCGGGCCGCCGAGCTCATGGACGAGCGCCGCGAGGACCTCGCGCAGCTCATCACCACCGAGATGGGCAAGCGGCACGACGAGGCCACCGGCGAGCTCTACCTCTGCTCGATGATCCTCAAGTACTACGCCGACAACGGCCCCTCGTTCCTCGAGCCCACGCCGATCCAGCCGCTCATGGGCAAGGGCGAGGCGGTCATCGAGACCCGGCCGGTCGGCGTCCTGCTCGCCATCGAGCCGTGGAACTACCCCTTCTACCAGGTGGTCCGCGTGGCCGGCCCGAACCTGGTGCTGGGCAACACCGTCATCCTCAAGCACGCCGAGATCACCCCGCAGTGCGCGGTGGCCATCGAGCAGCTGTTCACCGACGCCGGCGCCCCCGAGGGCGTCTTCACCAACACGTTCCTGCGCATCGCCGACGTCGAGCAGGTCATCGCCGACCCGCGGATCCAGGGCGTCACGCTGACCGGCAGCGAGCGGGCCGGCAGCGCCGTCGGCGCCCTGGCCGGCAAGCACCTGAAGAAGTCGGTGCTCGAGCTCGGCGGCAGCGACCCGTTCATCGTGCTCGACGCCGAGGACATGGCCGCCACCGTCAAGGCCGCGACGATGGGCCGGATGCAGAACACCGGCCAGGCCTGCACCGCCTCCAAGCGGCTGATCGTCACCGAGGAGCACTACGAGCCCTTCGTCGAGGGGCTCCGGCAGGCGTTCTCCACCTTCTCCCCCGGCGACCCGGCCGACCGGTCCACGTCGCTGGCCCCGCTGTCGAGCGAGCGGGCGGCCAAGGACCTGCACGCGCAGATCCAGGACGCCATCGACAAGGGCGCCACCGTCGTCGCCGGCGGCGGGCGGCCCGACCACGCCGGTGCGTTCGTCGAGGCGACGATCCTCACCGACGTCACCCCGGAGATGCGCGCCTACCGCGAGGAGCTGTTCGGCCCGGCGGCCGTCGTCTACAAGGTCAAGGACGCCGACGAGGCGGTCGCGTTGGCCAACGACACCGACTTCGGCCTGGGCGCCACCGTGATGAGCAGCGACGTCGACCGCGCCCGGGCGGTGGCCGACCGGCTCGAGGCGGGCATGGTGTGGATCAACCAGCCCACCGGCTCCTCTCCCGAGCTGCCCTTCGGCGGGATCAAGCGGTCCGGTTACGGCCGCGAGCTCTCCGAACTGGCGATGTTCGAGTTCGCCAACCGGCGGCTGGTCCGCACCGTGCCGGTGAAGAAGGCCGACCGCCCCGTCGGGGGCTGAGGGTGAGCGGCGTCGTCCGGACCGGGCAGGATGGTGCCCCGTGAGCCAGGTCTGGACGACGCCGCACCGCGGCACCCCGGTCGACGCCGTCGTCCCGCTGCCCGGCTCGAAGTCGATCACCGCGCGGGCGCTGGTGCTGGCCGCGCTCGCCGACGGGCCCAGCCGGGTCGTGCGGCCGCTGCGGGCCCGCGACACCGACCTGATGGCCGCCGGGCTGCGCGCGCTCGGCGTGCGGGTCGACGAGGAGGGCGGCGGTCCCGACCCGGACTGGATGGTCACCCCGGCGCAGCTGCGCGGCCCCGCGGAGGTCGACGCCGGGCTGGCCGGCACCGTGCTGCGGTTCCTCCCGCCGGTGGCCGCGCTGGCCACCGGGCCGGTCCGGCTCGACGGCGACCCGCGGCTGCGCGAGCGGCCCAACGCCGGGCTGATCGCCGGGCTGCGCGACCTCGGGGTGCGGGTCGACGACGGCGGCCGCGGCCGGGCACCGTTCACCGTGCACGGCACCGGGGCGGTGCGCGGCGGCGGCGTGACCGTCGACGCGGGTGAGTCCTCGCAGATCGTCTCGGGCCTGCTGCTGGCCGCGCCCCGGTTCACCGACGGGCTCGACCTCGCGCTGGCCGGTGGGGTGCCGTCGATGCCGCACGTGGAGATGACCGTCGTCGCGCTGCGCGAGCACGGCGTCGACGTCGTCGCCACCGACCGCGGGTGGCGGGTGGACCCCGGGCCCATCGCGGCGCGCGACCGCGTGGTCGAACCCGACCTGTCCAACGCCGCGCCGTTCCTCGCCGCCGCGCTGGTCACCGGCGGGCGGGTGACCGTGCCCGGCTGGCCGGCGGTCACCACCCAGCCCGGGGCGCAGCTGGACCGGCTGCTGGGCGCGATGGGCGCCGAGGTCGAGCGCACGCCCGAGGGGCTGCGGGTCACGGGCACCGGCCGGATCACGCCGCTGGTGGTCGACCTCGGCGACGTCGGTGAGCTGACCCCGGTGCTCGCGGCGCTGTGCGCGCTGGCCGACGGGCCCTCGCGGCTGACCGGCATCGGGCACCTGCGCGGTCACGAGACCGACCGCATCCAGGCCCTCGACGAGGTGCTCACCGCCGTCGGCGCGCGGGTCGAGCAGCTGCCCGACGGCCTGGAGATCGCGCCGGGCGCGCTCCGGCCGGCGCTGGTCGACTCCTACGCCGACCACCGCATGGTGCACGCCGCCGCGGTCCTCGGCCTGGCCGTCGACGGGGTTCGGGTGTCCGGGCCCGGCGCGGTCACCAAGACGCTGCCGGACTTCCGCGAGCGCTGGGCCGGGATGCTCGGCGCCGACGTGCCCGGGGCGACTGCGGGAGCGGGCTCCTGAGCCGCCGGCACGACAGCCGGTCGGACGAGGACGACGTCCGGGTCCGGCCCAACCGGCGCGGCTCCCGCCCGCGGACCCGCACGCGCCCGGCCCACACCGACGCCGTCCCCGGGCTGGTGGTCGCGGTCGACCGCGGTCGGATGACCGTGCGGACAGAGGCTCCCGGCGGCGGTGCGGTCGAGGTGACCGCGATGCGCGCCCGCGAGCTCGGCCGGCACGGCGTCGTCGTCGGTGACCGGGTGCGGCTGGTCGGCGACACCACCGGCCGGCCCGACACCCTCGCCCGCATCGTGGTCATCGAGGAGCGGACGACGTCGCTGCGGCGCACCGCCGACGACACCGACCCCACCGAGCGGGTGGTCGTGGCCAACGCCGAGCAGCTGGTCGTCGTCACCTCGGTGACCGACCCCGAGCCGGCACTGGGCTTCCTCGACCGCTGCCTGGTCGCCGCCTACGCCGGTGGCCTGGAGCCGCTGTTCTGCCTCACCAAGACCGACCTGGCCAGCCCCCAGCCGCTGCTCGACCGATACGCCGGGCTGGGCGTCGACGCGGTGCCGATGTCGCGAGAGACGCCGCTGGACCCGCTGCTGGCGCGGATCGGCGGGCGCACCAGCGTGTTCGTGGGCCAGTCCGGCGTGGGCAAGTCGACCCTGGTCAACCGGCTGGTGCCCGACGCCGACCGGGCCACCGGCGACGTGAGCAAGGTCGGCAAGGGCCGGCACACCTCGTCCTCGGCGGTGCTGTTCGACCTGCCCGGCGGCGGCACGGTCATCGACACCCCCGGCATCCGCTCGTTCGGCCTCGCGCACGTCACCGCCGACGACGTCGTCGCGGCCTTCGACGACCTGGCGCAGGCCGCTGTCGACTGCCCGCCCGGGTGCGGGCACTCCGCCGACGACCCCGACTGCGCGCTCGACGCGTGGGCCGCGGCCGGCCCGCCGGCCCGGGCCGAGCGGCTGGCCAGCGTCCGGCGGCTGCTCGACGCCGTCGGCCAACTCGGCCCCGGCTACTGAGGGATGTCGCCATGGAACAGCAGGTCCACTTCGTCACCCTCGCCACCGCGGACCTCGACGCCGCCCGGCGCTTCTACGTCGAGGGGCTCGGCTGGACGCCGCTGCTCGACGTGCCGGACGAGATCGTCTTCTTCCAGGTCGCGCCCGGCACGGTGCTCGGCTTCTTCGAGACGGCGCGCTTCGCGCAGGACCTGGGCACCGGTCCGGCGCGGCCGGAGGTGTCGGGCGTGACGCTGGCGCACAACGTGGCCGACCGGGCCGCCGTCGCGACGCTGTGCGACCGGATGGCGGCGGCCGGGGGCACGGTGCTCACCGCGCCCGAGGAGGGTGCCTTCGGCGGCGTGTTCCACGCCCTGGTCCGCGACCCGAACGGCGTCGTCTGGGAGGTCGCGCACAACCCCGGCTGGTCGGTCGACCCCGACGGGACGGTGCGGCTGGGCTAGACCGCGCCCTGGCGCCGCGCCCGGTGGAACAGGCTGTCGGGCATCGGCTCGTCGACCGTCTCGATGCGCAGGTCGTGCGTCTCGCCGGCGTAGGTACCGTCGAGCGCCTCGGCCCACACGCAGACGCCGGTCGCCACGTCGAGCCGGACCAGGTGCGCGGTCGGGTACTCGACGTCCTCGGGGACGCTCCCCCACTCGAGCTCGTCGACGCGGCGGCTGCGCAGCAGCGGGCAGCAGCCACAGCGCGGCTCGTACCGCTCGGTCGGCACGACCAGCGCCTCCCACGCCGGCCGGCCGGCGTGCTCGACCTCGCGCAGGCCGCCGATCTCCAGCGGGGACCCGGCGGACAGCCCGGTCTCCGGGTCCAGGCCGTCGGCGAGCTCCCGCGGCCGCAGCTCGGCCACCCAGCGGTAGTCCTGCCACATCGGGTCGTGGTCGGCGCCGACCTCACGGAGGACGTGGACCCGGCCGGCGGCGTCCTCGACGCGCAGCAGGTCGGGGCGGCGCAGCCAGGCGCGCACCGGCCCGGACCAGGCCCACGCCCTGCGGCGCCGCTCGGTGAAGCGCAGCGTCGTCCAGCGCTCCGGCGAGGAGCGGGCGAGCGCGCGGAAGGCGTCGGCGTCGGGCACGCCGGCAGTGTGGACCGCGGCCGGGCACCTGTCTGCCGAGCAGTCGTGCTCTGCCCACAGGTGTGTGCAGAGCACGACTGCCGGCGGGAGCACTACCCGTCGACGTCGACCGGGCCGCCGGTCCGCCAGTACAGCCCCGCCTCGCGGGAGAGCAGCTCCTCGTCGACCAGGTAGCGGCGCAGGGCCGCGGTGTCGGGGTGCCAGACGGCCAGCAGCGCGTTGACCTCGCGCTCGGGGTAGCGCACGCCGACGTCGAACACCCGCACCACGTGCTCGAGCACCACCCGGCGCTTGCTCCGCTGCGCGGGGATGGTCGTCAGCCGCCCGTCCCGGATGAACGAGGCGAGGACGGCGGACTCGGCCGGGTCGTCCGACAGCGGCTCCGGCGGCGGCGCCGACTCGGCCGCGGCCCGCGCCGCGGCACCGAAGCGATCGGTCAGCAGCTCCAGCGCGTGCCCGTCGCGGCGCACCAGCCCCGCCCGGGCCATCCGGCGGGCGGCCAGGGCGACGTCCTTGAGGGGCAGGCGCGCGGCGGCCGCGACCTCCTCGATCGTCCCGGCACCCAGGGCGAGCGCGGCCACCACCTTCAGCCGGGTGGGGTCGGCCAGCAGCCCCACGATCGTCGTCGCCTGCACCTCCAGCACGGTATCCGCGCATCGGAGCACGTGGGCGGGGGTAGGCCGACCGGCATGGTGAGCCCCATCGACATCCAGAAGGCCCTCAAGGGCATGGACTACCCGGCCACGAAGGACCAGATCCTCGAGCACGCCAAGGGCGGCGACAAGGACGTCCTCGAGGCACTGCAGAGGATCGACGACCGGGAGTACGAGGGGCCCAGCGGCGTGAGCGCCGCGGTCTTCGACTGACGCCCCGCTAGGTTCGGTGCCCATGACACCGGGCCGGGACTACACGGGGGACATGCACCTCGCGCACGTGCTCGCCGACCAGGCGGACTCGCTGAGCATGGACCGCTTCCGGGCGCTCGACCTCGCCGTCGAGACCAAGCCCGACCTGACGCCGGTCACCGACGCCGACCGCGCCGTCGAGGAGCAGCTGCGGATCACCCTGTCCCGGGCCCGCACCCGCGACGCCGTCCTGGGCGAGGAGTTCGGCGTCACCGGGCACGGGCCGCGGCGCTGGGTGCTCGACCCCATCGACGGCACGAAGAACTTCGTCCGCGGCGTGCCGGTCTGGGCGACGCTCATCGCGCTGTTCGACGGCGACGAGCCGGTGGTCGGCCTGGTGTCGGCACCGGCGCTCAACCGCCGCTGGTGGGCGGCGAAGGACGTCGGCGCCTGGACCGGCCGGCGCCTGGAGTCGGCCACCCGCTGCCGGGTGTCAGGGGTCTCCGAGCTCGGCGACGCGAGCCTGTCGTTCTCCAGCCTGTCGGGCTGGGAGGAGCGCGGCCTGCTCGACGGCTTCCTCGACCTCACCCGATCGGTGTGGCGGACCCGCGCCTACGGCGACTTCTGGAGCTACGTGCTGCTGGCCGAGGGCGCGGTCGACGTCGCCTGCGAGCCGGAGGTGTCGCTGTGGGACCTCGCCGCGCTCGACGTCATCGTCCGCGAGGCCGGCGGCCGGTTCACCGACCTGTCCGGCGTCCCCGGACCGGCCGGTGGCAGCGCGCTGGCCACCAACGGCGCGCTGCACGACGCCGCGCTGGCGCACCTGCGGCTGCCCGACCCGGCATAGGACCGGCGGGGGGGGGGGGGGGGGGGGGCGGGGCGCCGGGGGGCGCGGGGGCAGGGGCCGGGGGGGGGGCGGG
>NZ_JBJGYY010000029.1:0-52953 GCF_054050235.1 Geodermatophilus sp. SYSU D00696
GCCCCGGCGGGGGCGGGCCGCCGGGCCCCACCCCCACCCGGCGCAGCGGGGCGCCGGCGCGGGGGGCCCCCCAGCGCGGCCCCACCTCGATGTCGCCGCGGACCCGGCTGGTCTCCTGCCCGGGGCGGTGGCGGCGCCGGGCGAGGGCGTTCAGGACCCGGACCTGCCGCCCGTAACCCGCTGAGGTGCTGGGTGTCAGGCGGCCGAGCAGCCGGCCCACCCTCTGCAGGCCGGGGTCCATCTCGTACCGCGATCGGCTCATCGTCAGCTCCCTCCTCGGTGCCGGCCGCCGGGGCGGCCACTCCTCGATCCGGTGGCGTCGCTAGGGGGCCCGGCCGGGCCGCGGACATCCTGCCTGCACCGCCCGGCGCCGACGTCGCCCTGGAGCGCGTGTCGCCCGTGTGCGGTGGACGGCAGCGGGACGTCCTCGCCGGCGGGCTACGGTCGGGGGTCGTGACCAGCCCCGAGCGCCAGTTCGTGACCGCGCACCTCGACGACCTGCGGGCCGATCTCGACGCCTGGGTGCGGATCCCGTCGATCTCCGCCGATCCCGCGCACGCCTCCGACGTCGCCCGCAGCGCCGGGTGGCTGGCCGAGGCGCTGCGCCGGGCCGGCTTCCCGACGGTCGAGATCTGGCCGACGCCCGGCGCGCCCGCGGTCTTCGCCGAGTGGCCGTCGGACGACGCCGACGCCCCGGTCGCGCTCGTGTACGGACACCACGACGTGCAGCCGGTGGACCCGCTGGAGCTGTGGGTCCACCCGCCGTTCGAGCCGACGGTCGTCGAGGGCCCGCAGGGCCCAGAGCTGCACGCCCGCGGTGCGAGCGACGACAAGGGCAACGTCGCCATGCACCTGCTCGGCGTGCGCGCCCACCTCGCCGCGAGCGGCCGGGACACCCCGGCCGTGACCCTGAAGCTGCTCGTGGAGGGCGAGGAGGAGTCCGGGTCGCCGCACCTCGCCGCACTGCTGCAGGAGCGGCGGGACCGGCTGGACTGCGACGTCGTCGTCGTCAGCGACACCGGCATGGCCGCTCCCGACGTCCCCGGCGCGGTCGTCTCGCTGCGCGGGCTGGCCGGTGCGGAGATCACGCTGCGCGGCCCCGAGGTGGACCTGCACTCGGGGTCGTTCGGGGGCGCGGTCCCCAACCCGCTGCACGCCATGGCCGAGCTGCTGGCGGGCCTGCACGACGAGCAGGGCCGGGTCACGCTGCCCGGCTTCTACGACCGGGTGCGCCCGCTCGGCGACCGCGAGCGCGAGCTGATGACCCGGCTGCCCTTCGACGAGGAGGCCTGGCTGGCCGGGCCGGCGGCGGGCTCCGCGGCGGGCGGCGAGGCCGGGTTCAGCACCCTGGAGCGGATCGGCGCCCGGCCCACCGCCGAGGTCAACGGCATGTGGGGCGGCTACACCGGCCCCGGCCACAAGACGATCGTCCCGGCCGAGGCGCACGCGAAGATCAGCTTCCGGCTGGTGGCCGACCAGGCACCGGCGGACGTCGCCGACCAGGTCCGCGCCTGGGTCGACCAGCGGCTGCCGGCGGGGATCACCGCCGACGTGCGGGCCGAGAAGGCCGGCGTCGCCCCGTGCGCCAGCGACCTCGACTCCCCGCACATGGGCGCCCTGCGGCGGGCCGTCGCCCGGGCCTGGGACGGTGATCCCGACGAGGTGCTCTACCTGCGCGAGGGCGGCAGCGGACCGGAGGCCGCTCTGGTCGAGAGGCTCGGTGCTCCGCTGCTGTTCCTGGGCGCGATGCTGCCCACCGACCGGATCCACTCACCGAACGAGCGGGTGCTGCTGCCCATGCTGTACCGCGGGGCCGAGGCGGCCGCGCACCTCTGGCGCGAACTCGCAGTGATCCCCGGCCGGTCATAGGCTGCGTCCGCGTCCGCCCTGGTCACCGGAGCGACGCGGGAGGCCCTGCCACCGCTGGAGGAGCGTCGATGTCCGACCACCGGCACCTCATCGGCCTGCTGCTCGGGACCGAGGAGGACTGGCCCACCGCCTTCGAGTCGATCGTGCGCCGCCTCGGCACCGTGCACGACGGCACCGGTGCCGCCCACGAGTACGACGTCGAGCGGATCACGGTCGAGCCGTTCGACCTGTGTGCCAAGCCCCGTTACGACCTGGTCATCGACCGCCTGGCCTACTGGTACTACCACCCCCGTGAGTGGCTGAAGAAGGCCGCCCTCATGGACGACGTCTACCTGCTCAACAGCCCCTTCACCTTCCAGAGCATGGAGAAGCACGCGGCGTACTGCGCCATGCTGCGGCTGGGGCTGCGGGTTCCCGACACGGTGCTCATCCCGTACAAGAACCCGCCGGACCACGCCAAGTACGCCTACACGGCGGAGAAGTACAACCGGCCCTTCGACCTGACGGCGATCGCCGAGCGGATGGGCTACCCGCTGTTCATGAAGCCCTACGACGGGGGCGCCTGGGTCGGCGTCACGATGATCCGCAACGCCGAGGAGCTGCAGCGGGCGTACGACGCCTCCGGTCAGCGGCTGATGCACCTGCAGAAGGCCGTCGCCGGGTACGACGTCTTCGCGCGGAGCCTGTCCATCGGCCCCGAGACCATGGTCATGAAGTTCGACCCCGACCAGCCGATGCACGGCCGGTACTCGGTCGCCCACGGTTTCCTGGACGCCGCCACCGGCGAGGAGACGGTCACCATCGGCCGGCTGGTCAACGCCTTCTTCCGCTGGGAGTTCAACTCCTGCGAGACCCTGATCAGGGACGGCGTCGTCCACCCCATCGACTACGCCAACGCCTGCCCGGACATCGCGCTGACCAGCCTGCACTACTACTTCCCGTGGGCGCTGAAGGCGCTGGTCCGGTGGTCGGTGTACTGCACCGCCACCGGTCGCCGGCCGCGGTACGACCTCGACACCCGCCGGTACTTCGACATCGCCGACCGCGAGGACCTGGGCTACGGGGAGAAGCTCAAGGCCTACCGCGGCCTGGCCGACGAGTACTTCCAGGTCGAGGCCTACTCCGACTTCTGCGCCAGCCGGCTCGCCCACCTCGACGAGGTCGTGCTCGACTGGGTGCGCAGCGCCGACTTCGACCGGCTCCTCGTCGACACCGTGCGCTCAACGTTCCCGCCGCACGAGCACGACCACTTCATCGCGCACTACCGGGGGCTGCTCGGCATGTGGATGCGCGACGAGGAGAGCCGGCTCGGCCGCAGCTAGGGCCTGGCCTGCGGAAATACGTGCGTCGCTGCCGGTGTCCCGGATCGGCCCGCCACGGGACGGGTCCGCTCGGCTCACGGACGACGATCGCCACAGCCTCCGGAGGTGGGCACCATGGGCGACCTCGATGGTGCCGAGCGGCAGCGGCCGGCGCTCCTCGCCCTGTCCGACCGGCCGCGGGCAGCCGACGCCGGAGTCGACTCGGTGATCGTCTCCACCGAGCGGGTGGCAGTGGACCTGTTCGTCGACGGCGACTACGAGTACGTCGTCCTCTTCTGGGAGAACGAGCCCGGACAGTGGGAGAGGCTGGGTCCTCCAGGGGCCACGTCGACCGGGCCCACGTGGACGCCCAGGCCTGAGCCACCTGGCCGGCGAGCCGGCCGGCGTCCTCCAGCGGCGGCACACGGGACGGGCGGGATGGTCAGGGCAGCCAGGTGATCCCGTACTCCCGGGACGCCCGCGCGTAGGCCTCGTCCATCGGCCCACCGGTCTGCGTCGCCTCGGCCAGGATCCGGAAGAACCCCTCCAAGCCCCCGGGCGTCAGGATGCAGACGAGTCGCCCGAAGCCCGGCACGAGCCGCCGGTGGGCGTGCGGGATCCCCCTGGGGAGGAACACGAGGCCGCCCGGCCCTGCCTGGAACTCCCGCCCGCCACAGACGAAGACGTGGTCGCCCTCGACCACGTAGTACATCTCGTCCTCGCGAGAGTGCACGTGGGTCGGGGTGTCGAGCAGCGGAGTCGCTTCCTCCAGGACGGTGCAGGAGCCGCCAGTCGCGTCTGCTGCCGCTCGCAGGATCAGGGTGGTCCCACTGAAGCTGAACCGTTCACCACCGTCGCGGGGGACGGCGAACGGCGACACTGACGACGGTGTCACGGCGGCACGTTACGCCTCGCTGACCCGTCCCGGGAGCCTTCCGTGCCCAGGCGCCCGGCCTTCGTCGTGAGCGGGTAGCAGACCGCGAGCATCCCGGTCCGATGCCATCACCTCGCGCGTGGGGCCGTGCTCGACGGGATGGCCAGAGGACAGCTCCAGCTCCCGGACCCGAGATGACAGCCGCGACGAGGACCTTCGTGTCGCCTGGCCAGTCCGTGAGGAAGGCCACGAGCAGCCCGACAGCCACGGCCCAACCGATCATCGGCACGCCAGTAAGCACTGCCCAGGTGGTCCGGCTGGTCACGCCGAGAGATCGGCCCGTCTCCACCGAGACATCCACTGAGCGGGGTCGGGACCGCGGCTGCTTGCTCGACGCTGGCATGCCGGCGGACGCCGGCGCGGGCTCCAGCCGGCCGACGAATGGATCGGGAATGCGAAGCGCCTGCGGTCCCGCGGAGCCGTGGGAGGTGATGGACGCTGTGACGGAGGTTCTGGGACCGTGGGCCCGTCACGACGGGCCGTCCGTGCTCCCTGGCGGGCGGATGGGTGTGCGGGAGGGGTCATGCCGGGCGTCCGAGAGCGCCTGCAGGGCGAGGTCCCTCTGGCGGCGTTCATCAACATCGTCCCGTCCGCCGTCGTCACGCAGGCCCTGGCCGCGGCCGGCGCCGACGTCGTCATGATCGACCAGGAGCACGGCCCGATCGGACCCGAGAGCCTGCACGCCATGATCGCGAGCACCGCAGGGACCGGGTGCTCCCCGTGGGTCCGGGTGCCCGGCTGTGACGCGGCCGCCGTGAAGACCGCTCTGGATGCCGGCGCGGAGGGGATCGTCTTCCCGCTCGTCACCACCGCCGAGTCGGCCGCCGAGTGTGTGGCCCTCACCAGGTACCCGCCCGAGGGGCGGCGGGGATGGGGACCGTTCGTGGCCCACGCGCGGTGGGGCGTCGGCCTGTTCGAGTACCTCGGCCGGCGCGGCGGCGAGACGGTCTGCACGCTGCTGATCGAGACCCTCAGCGCCGTCGAGAACATCGAGGAGATCTGCCGGGTCGATGGCATCGACTGCCTGACCATCGCGCCGTTCGACCTCTCCACCGAGATGGGCGTCTCGGGACGCCTCGACGCACCGGAGCTGGTCGAGGCGATCACCCACGTGGAGCAAGTGGCCGCCGAGGCCGGCATCCCGCTCGGCGGCGCGGCGCTGACGCCCGAGCAGACGCAGGCGCTCCTCGGAAGGGGATACCGCCTGCTCTGGCACGGCTTCGACGTGCTCGCGCTCGAGCAGTTCGTCCGCAGGACGGCGGAGTGGCGGGCCGTCTGACGGCACTTGCGCCGTGAGCGCCCGCACCGGCCGGCTGCCGCACACCGCAGCCACAGGACCCGGGATGACGCCTTCTCGATCGTCGGTTCAGTGCTGGCCCTCGCCTGTGTCGTGTATCTGTACTGGGTGGTCCTCCACAGGCCGTGGCGCTGACTCGACGTTGGTTTGTCAGGCTGCTGCCCTCGCAGCCGAGTCCGCCAGTCGCTCGGATGTCCCCAAGCGGCCCTCTTCGGGACACGTGTAGGTGAATCGCTGCGCAACGCCCGCCGTCCCCGTGATCCACTCGCCTCGCTGTCGAGGGAGGGATGGATCGGTCCGCGTGCGCGTCATGGGCGTCCTGTGCATCGTCGCCGGACTCGTCCTGCTGTTCGGCCTGCGGTCTGTCGGCAAGAGCGAGAGGTCCGCCCCCGTCTGGACGGGCTACAACGAGGGTCAGGCCCTGTTTGCCGGCGCTGTTGCCATCGTCGCGGGTGTCGTGCTCCTGGTGAGCGGCGGGCAGTAGCCACCTCGAGGACGTCGCGGCGCAGGGAGCGACGTGGGCGTCGGCCCCTTCGACGTCGCCGTCGGCACGTTCCGCCGGGCCCGTGACGGTTGCTGGCGCGCCTGGTTCCCCGGACGTCCAGCCGCCTCCAGCGTCCCGAAGTCGCGCCCTTCGAGCGATCCGGCCCTGTCCCTGTGGGCCCACTGAGGGATACGCATCGCCGGGGGTGCCGTCCGGCGCGCTGTGGCCGCCGCTGTCTCGCGGTGCCGATACTGGAGGTGTCCGACCTGCCAGGCGAGCGGATCTCGGCAGGTACTCGTGCCGAGAGGAGTGCGTGGGTGACCGGAGACCGCAGTGGCAACGGTGCCCCCGCCGAGATCCGCGTGCTCGTCGTCGATGACCATCCACACGTGCGCAGGGCTCTGGCGGAAGCCCTGTCCGACGAGGACGACCTCACCGTCGTCGGCGAGTGCGAGGACGGGTCACAGGTCGTGGAGGCCGCTGAGAGGCTCTGCCCCGACGTCGTGTTTCATGGACCTGCCCATGCCGGTGATGGGCGGGTTCGCGGCGACGGAGGCGCTGCGTGCCGCCCGATCCCCGACCCGGGTCATCGTGTTGAGTGGTGAAGGCTCCGAGGCGCGCTCCCAGGCCGGGGTAGCCGGTGCTCGCGCCGTGGTGCCGAAGGGCACTCGTCTCGGTCCGCTGCTCCACTGCCTGCGCACGGTGGCCGCCGACGGCACGGGCTGTCCCTACTGCCTCTGATTCCATCAGGCACTCTCTCGGCCTTGGCGTCGAGGGCCTCGGATTCTCGGTGACGGGGGCAGCGGCACGCGGCAACCAGAGGTGTGCCACGCCCCGGCTCCTGCCGCTGTCCCTGGAGCCGCCCCTTGGGCCGGCCTGGCGGTGTCCTCGAGCGGCTTACTCGGGGACAGCCCCGCTGGCGGCGATCACCTCGCGGCAGGCTGAACGGCAACGCGAGTGCACTGGCGACGACACCGGCGGGGGCGAGGCCGATCGCTGACCGGAGGTCGTCCAGCCACCGCACCGGGACCAGGACGAGCAGCCCCGACACGAGGGCGTACGGCAACCGACTGCGCACGTCACGCAGGGAGGACCCCTGTCGCTGCCCAACGGCAGACGCCATCTGCAGCAACGATCCTGCCGGGCTGACACTGCGCCGGTCAGCCGGTGTCCCATCGGCCGCCTCGAGGGACGTGGGCGGCGCACCAGATCCGCGGGACAGGCCCTAGTCGAGCGGCCAGTCCGCGACCGGCTCGTTGGCGTGCATGAGCTCGCTGTAGCGGCGCAGCATCTCCCGCAGCGCGTCACGGCGGTCCAGCGGCTGCCGCTGCTCGTCGATCCGGTGGAACACCTCCGCCTGCCACTCCGCGCCGTTGCGGTAGGCGGTGCAGCGGCGCTCGATCGCGCCCAGGAGCCGGTCGCTGACCGAGGTGTCGACGTCCCACTCGGCCAGGCCCTGCTGGGCCATGGGCAGCAGCCGGCGCAGCACCAGCTCGGTCACCGGCACCGTGCCGAGGCCGGGCCAGTACAGCTGGGCGTTGATGCCGTTGCGGGCGCCTTCGTTGAAGTTCTCCTCGGCGGTGGCGAAGGACATCTGCGACCACACCGGCCGGTCCTGCGCCGCCAGGGTGCGCAGCAGCCCGTAGTAGAAGGCGCCGTTGGCGAACACGTCGACGATGGTCGGCCCGGCGGGCAGCACCCGGTTCTCGACCCGCAGGTGCGGCCGGCCCCGGTGGATGTCGTAGACGGGACGGTTCCAGCGGTAGACGGTCCCGTTGTGCATCCGCAGTTCGGCCAGCTGCGGGGTGTCGCCGCGGTCGAGGACGGCGACCGGGTCCTCCTCGTCGCAGACCGGCAGCAGCGCGGGGAAGTAGCGGACGTTCTCCTCGAAGTGGTCGAACACGGAGGTGATGAAGCGCTCGCCGAACCAGACCCGGGGCCGGACGCCCTGCTCCTTGAGCTCCAGTGGGCGGGTGTCGGTGGCCTGCTCGAAGAGCGCGATCCGGGTCTCGCGCCACAGCTCCTTGCCGAACAGGAACGGCGAGTTGGCACCGAGCGCCACCTGGACGCCGGCGATGCACTGCGCGGCGTTCCAGTGGGCCGCGTAGTCCTGGGGGCTGACCTGCAGGTGGAACTGGGTGCTGGTGCAGGCGGCCTCCGGCGCGATCGTGTCGGCGTGCACGTCCAGCCGCTCGGGCCCGGAGATGGCGATGTGCAGGTCCTCGCCCCGCGCGGCGAAGATCTGCTCGTTGATCAGCGCGTAGCGCGGGTGCGCGGTGATCGCCTCGCCGGTGACGTGCTCGGGCCCGAGGGTCGGCAGCGTGCCGATCATGAGGATGTGCGCCCCGATGGCGCGGGCGCGCTCCTCGGCGGCGTTGAGGCTGGCCCGCAGCTCCGTCTCGAGCTCCGCGGCGGCCGTGCCGGCCAGCGACGTCGGCCGCACGTTCATCTCGATGTTGAACTGGCCCATCTCGGCCTGGAAGACCTCGTCGGCGATCGCGGCGAGGACCTCCTCGTTGCGCATCGCCGGGTCCTGCCGGGCGTCGACCAGGTTGAACTCGATCTCCGTGCCGGTCAGCGGCCGCTCGAAGTCGAACTTCGACTCGTTGAGCATCCGGCCGAACACGTCCAGGCAGCGGCGCAGCTTCTCCCGGTAGCGCAGGCGGTCCGCGCGCGAGAACGTCCGGGCCTCGACCTCTTGCCCCACGATGGTCGCCTCCCATCGGTGCCGACGTGCGGCCAGGTTGGCACAGAACCCGGTGCGCTGCCGCGTTTGTCGCCGGTGGGGGGCCGTGCGAGGGTCACCGGCGTGAAGGTGACCGACCGCTGGCACTCCGAGCGGATGGACCAGCCGATCGGTCTGGCCCGATGGGGCCACTACGGGACCCCCGTCCTGGTCTTCCCCACGGCGGGCGGCGACGCCGAGGAGATCGAGCGCAACGGCGTGGTCGGCGCCTGCTGGCCGCTGATCGAGAGCGGCCGGGTCAAGCTCTACTCCTGCGACAGCGTGCCCGGGCAGGCCATGGTGGCGAAGGCGGGCCCGCCGGAGTACCGGATGTGGCTGTTCAACCAGTTCCACCACGCGATCCGGCACGAGGTCGTCCCGGCCATCCGCACCGACATGGGCGGGGACGAGACGCCGGTCGTCGTCACCGGCGCCTCGATCGGGGCGTTCAACTCCCTCGCCGTCCTGTGCCGGTTCCCCGACGTGTTCCGCGCCGCCGTGGGCATGAGCGGCACGTACCGGATCCAGAAGTTCCTCGACCACCGGTCCTCGCCGGACCTCTTCTTCGCCTCGCCGCTGGACTTCCTCCCCGGGCTGGAGGGTGAGCAGCTCGACCTGCTGCGCACCCGGTTCGCGGTCATCGCCACCGGCCAGGGAGCGTGGGAGGACGTCGGCGCGTCCTGGGACGCCGGCGACGTGCTCGGCAGCAAGGGCGTGCCGAACCGGGTCGACGTCTGGGGCCCGGAGTGGCCGCACGACTGGGAGACCTGGCGGCGGATGCTGCCGCAGTACCTCGACGAGCTCTGCTGAGGGCCCAGCTACGAGGCGTACAGCTGGAAGTCGCGGGCGAACGCCTCGGTCATCTCGATGACCTGCTGCAGCTCCGGGTGCCGGACGACGACCATGCCGTCGCCGGTGACCGTCGAGCGCCAGTCGCGGCGCGGTGCCCCCACCGGGAGCAGGTCGACCAGCGCCACGTGGTCGCCGTACCGGCCCAGCAGCGCGTCGAGGCCCTCCGAGTGCGTGATCCGCCCGGAGCCGCGGGCGCGCTTGAAGACCGCGCCGGCGTTGTAGCGGCGCTCCAGGGGCTGCATGGACCCGTGGACGACGGCCTGCGCCCAGCCGACGTAGGTGTCGCCGTCGGTGGCGTAGTTCATGACGTCGACCACGCGGGCACCGGGCGGGCGGGCCCCGATCTCGCCGAACACGGCCTCGCCGTCGTGCTTGAGGTACCACTCCATGTGCGTGAAGCCGGTGCGGAACCCGAGCGCCGCGAGCACGGCCTCGCCCATCCGCCGTCCGCCGGCGAGGTGCGGCACGGACAGGTCGCGCAGCGAGATCGACACCGGGCTGACCCACTCGTGCATGCGCATCTGCAGCGGTCGCGGGCGGTACCAGAGGACGTGCTCGAACAGGATCCGGCCGTCGGCGCAGATGGTGTCGAAGGTGAACTCCTCGCCGTCGACGAACTCCTCGACGCTGACCTCGGGCACGTGCCGCAGCAGGGGCAGGACCTCGGTCAGCTCCTGCGGCGAGTCGACCCGGTAGGTGTCCGCCGAGCCGGCGCCCGCGATCGGCTTCACGATGAGCGGGTAGCCCACCTTCTCGGCGGCCGCCCACACCTCGGCGACGGTGCGCGCGCTGACGTGCCACGGCGTCCGGATGCCGGCGGCGTCGAGGACGCGCTTCATCCGCTCCTTGTCGCGGAAGGGCACGGTCTGCTCGACGGTCATGCCGGGCAGCCCGAAGGTCTCCCGGATGCGCGCGGCCAGGAGCATGTACGGCTCCCAGAGGCACTCCACCCGGTCGATCGCGACGTGCTGCGACAGCCCGCGCAGCGCGCCGAGCACCGCACCCTCGTCGGCGAGGTCCACGTGCTCGTAGTGGGCCAGCGACGAGCGGGCGGCCTCGGGCAGGGCGTCCGGCGGCTGGTCACCCACCCCGATGACCCGGGCGCCGACGCCGGCCAGCGCCCGGGTGAAGTACGCCATCTCCGCCGGGTAGCCGGGGGAGAGCATCACGACGTCCATCGCACCTCCGGGTCGTGTCAGGCCCCTCGTGTCAGGCCTCGGCCAGTTCCACGCGCACCCCGCTGACGATCCGGTGCAGCGCGTCCTCCACCACGGCGGTGTCGGGGTCGCGCACCATCGCGTACCCCTCACCCAGGTAGTCGCCGGCGGCGGGCTGCCCGGGCCGGGGGAGCCGCGCCTCCACCACGAGGTGCCCGATCTGCTCCTGGACGGCGTCGACACCGTGCACCGCGCGCACGCGGCCGCGCCCCATGCCGCGCAGGTAGGCCGTCCCGGCCGCGTACCGGCGCTCGGGCACGTCGAACCGGCCGAGGACCACCAGCTCCGCCCAGGCGCGGTAGAGGTCGACGTCGTGCGCGTAGCCGTGCATCGAGGTCAGCTGCGCCCCGGGGGGCCGGGCGGCCACCTCCGAGACCGCGACCGAGCCGTCGGGCCGGGCGAACCACTCCATGTGCGTCAGCCCGTCGGTGACGCCCAGCGCCGCCAGCGCCGCCGGCCCCCAGCGGTGGATGCCCTCGTACCGCGGGCCGCCGATGTCGCGGGGCAGCACGACCGTCCACTGGATCCACGGGGTGCGCAGGACCTCCAGCGGCGGCGGCCGGTAGTCCGCGATCGACGACCACACGGTCGAGCCGCCGAGGGTGACGCTGTCGAAGGTGTGCTCCTCGCCGGTGAGGAACTCCTCGAGCAGCGCGGGCGAGTCGCTGCCCATCGGCACGGCGGCCAGCCAGCCCTGCAGCATGCCGCCGTCGTCGAGCCGGAACGTCGACTGCGCGCCCGCGCCGGCGGGTGGCTTGGCGACCAGCGGGAACCCGACCCCGTCGGCGAAGGCCAGCGCCTCGCCGGGGGAGCGCACGAGCGCGTGCCGCGCGCACGGGATGCCGGCCGCCTGGAGCGTCTCCTTCATCCGCGACTTGTCCCGCACGTTGAGGGCCGTCCGCACGTCCATGCCCTCGATGCCGAGGGACTCGCGCACCTGCGCCAGTGGCACCTGCAACTGCTCGAGGGCGCCGACCAGCTTCTCCACCCGGCCGATCTGCCCGGCCAGGCCGCTCACCGCCCACGCCAGCTGCCGCGGGTCGAGCGCGTCGTCGACTCGCCAGTGGCCGTCGAGCCGCTCGCGCAGCCGCGGCGGGATCCGCTCCACGGGCTCGCAGGTGACCAGCCCGAGCCGGACGCCGGGCAGCTCCGCGGCGACGGAGACGAACCGGGTCGTGGCCTCCATCAGGTACGGCGCGACGAAGGCGGCGACGACCATGGGCGGACGCTACCGAAAGGACCCCCCGCCCCCCACCGCTCGCACGCTCGCGGCGGGACCCTGCGGGGGGCCGAGAGGCCTTCTAGAGTTCTCGGGATGAACGTGGTGTTCGTCGATCCGGCCTTCCCGTCGACGCAACGCCACTTCGTGCGCGCCCTGGCCGAGGTGGGGGCGTCGGTCTACGGCGTCGGCGACCGCCCGGGGGAGTGGCTGGACGACGAGCTGCGGTCGTGGATGGTGCACTACCACCAGGTCCCGGACGTCACCGACGTCGGCGTGATGACCGACGCCGTCCGGTGGATCCAGGACCGGGTCTGGGTCGACCGGCTCGAGGCCACCATCGAGTCGCACACGCTGGCCGCCGCGCGGGTGCGGGAGAACTGCACGATCCCCGGGACCTCGGTGCGGACGGCGTGGCTGTGCCGGGACAAGCCGTCGATGAAGGAGGTCCTCCGCGCGGCCGGCGTGCCGACGGCGGCGTCGACCGCGGCCTCCACCGCCGGCGAGGTGTGGTCGTTCGCGAGGGAGATCGGCTACCCGCTGGTCCTCAAGCCGCGGACGGGCGCGGGGGCCCTGGACACCACCCGGGTCGACGGCGACGGCGAGCTCGAGGCCGCGCTCGGCAGGTTCGGCGCGCAGCAGGTCGACTCGATCGCCGTCGAGGAGTTCGTCGAGGGGCACGAGGGCTTCTACGACACCGTCTCGGTCGACGGCGTCCCGGCGCTGGACTTCGTGTCGCACTACTTCCCGAACGTGCTCGAGGCGATGCGCACCCGCTGGATCTCGCCGCAGTTCGTCGCCACCAACCGGATCGACTCGGTGGCCGACTACCAGGAGCTGCGCGACCTGGGGCGGCGGGTCAACGAGGCGCTCGGCATCGGTACCAGCGCCACGCACATGGAGTGGTTCTTCGGTCCGAAGGGGCTGAGGTTCAGCGAGATCGGCTGCCGCCCGCCCGGCGTCGGTGCCTGGGACCTCTACTCGGCCGCCAACGACCTCGACGTCTACCGGCAGTGGGCCGACTCGATCGTGCACGGGCAGATCTGGGGGCAGCCGTCCCGGCAGTACTCGGCCGGCATCGTGGCGCTGCGGCCCGACCGGGACGGCACCATCTCCGGCTACTCGGGCGTCGACGAGATCCAGGCGCGCCACGGGCAGTGGGTGCTCGACGCGCACCTGCCGCCGCCGGGGACGCCGACCCAGCCGGAGACCGCCGGCTACATGGCCAACGCCTACGTGCGGATGCGGCACCCGGACTTCGACACGCTGCGCGGGATGCTCGACGACGTCGGGCGCACCGTGCACGTCCACGCGAACTGACGCCCGTGACCCCGTCGATCACGCTGCTCGGCCCGCAGCGGCGGCCGACCCTGGACCGGGTGCTGTCCTCCCTGGGGATCGCCGGCCCGGTGGCCGTCGTCAACGCCGGCTGGCAGGAGCGGGAGTCCGACGACGCCGAGATCCTCGCGCTGGCCGGTGGGCAGGCGAGGAACCTGCGGTTGTTCGCCCGCTGGATGGACGTGCTGCGGGCCGACCCGGAGTACGCCGAGGCCGAGCGCGCGCACCGGCTCGTGCTCGACGAGCTGCAGCAGCTCTACCTGGTCCGGTTGGACCACGCCCTGCAGGCCGTGTACGCGGTGGCCGGCCGCAGCGTCGGCCACCCGACCGTCCAGGCGACCGCGGTGGAGGACGCGCTCGCGGCGGTGCGGCTGCTCGACGCGACGCACGTGGCCCGGGTGCAGCAGCTGCACGACGACTTCTACGGCACGTGGCGGCTGGAGTCCCGGGGCGCGATCGCCGGGCACCGCGAGGAGGTGCGCGGCCTGCTGTCGGCGGCGGCCTGCCTGGTCGTCGCCGGCGGGCACGTCGGCGAGCTGGTGCGCGTCGTGCACCTGTTCCACCTGGCGCCGCACCTGCCCCCGCGGGTGGTCGCGTGGTCGGCGGGGGCGATGGCGCTGACCCCGCGGGTGGTGCTCTTCCACGACCGGGCGGCGCAGGGCGCGTCGCTCACCGAGGTCTTCGACGCGGGGATCGGCGTGATCCCCGGGCTGGTGCTGCTGCCGCACGCGCGCCGGCGGCTGCGGACCGAGGACCCCCTGCGCATGTCCGTGCTGGCCCGGCGGTTCGCGCCGTCCCGGTGCGTCGTCCTGGACGACGGCGTCCGGGTGGACCTCGGCCCGGGAGGTGCTCTGCCGTCCGATGCCCGGGTGGTCGACGAGGAGGGGCGCATCGTCGAGGGAGCCGCCGCGTGACCGCGGCCCGGCCGCGGACGGGGTCCGGCCGGCTGGCGATCAACCGGCTCAAGTCGGCGAAGCCGCTCGACGGCGACGCGGTGGACCGGTTCATCGCGCGCCACGAGATCCCGGTGGTCGAGGGGGACCGGTGCACGTTCCTGTGGCGCGGCGAGGCGGACGAGGCGTGGATCTGCCAGCGGATCGTCGGTCTGCCCGACCGGATCCCGATGCGCCGGCTGCGCGGCACCGACCTGTGGTACCTGGTGCTGGAGCTGCCGGAGGGCTCGCGCGTCGAGTACCAGGTCGAGATCCGGCGCGGCGACCACTACGACCGCTTCAACGACCCGCTCAACGAGAAGCGGTCGCACGGGCCGGTCGGCTCGTCGTCCCTGGCCTTCGGCGCCGGCTACGAGACGCCCGACTGGGTGCTCCCGGACCCCGACGCCCGTCAGGGCGAGCTGAAGGACCTCGTGCTGCGCAGCCGGGCGCTCGGCCGGGACGCGCACGTGACGCTCTACCTCCCGGCGCGGTTCCGGCCGACCACTCCGTACCCGCTGCTGGTGGTGCATGACGGCGGCGACTTCCTGCAGTACGCCTCGATGAAGACGGTGCTGGACAACCTGATCCACCGGCTGGACGTCGCGGAGACGGTCGTCGCCTTCACCCACCCGGGCGAGCGGCTGACCGAGTACGCGAACTCGCCGGCCCACTCGCGGTTCCTCACCCAGGAGCTGCTGCCGGAGCTGGAGTCCTCGCTGCCGCTGGTCGGGCAGCCGGCCGGGCGGTGCCTGCTCGGCTCGTCCTTCGGCGGGGTAGCCGCGCTGTCGGCCGCCTACCGGTCGCCGGACACGTACGGATCGCTCGTGCTCCTGTCGGGGTCGTTCGTGTTCACCGACATCGGCACGGACCACGGCGGCGGGCCGGTCTTCGACCCGGTCGTGAAGTTCGTGAACCGGTTCCGGACCAAGCCGCGGAGCGTCGCCGACCGGGTCTTCATGTCCTGCGGCGTCTACGAGCAGCTGATCGTGCCCAACCGGTCGATGGTGCACGTGTTCGAGAACGCGGGCATGCAGGTCCGCTACACCGAGGCCCGGGACGGGCACTCGTGGGAGAACTGGCGGGACCGGCTGCGCGACGCGCTGTCCTGGGTGTACCCGGGGCCGCAGAAGCTCTACTACGAGTGAGGGGGACCCGGATCCGCGGGAGGCGACCAGGGGCGGCGGCCGCCGCGAGACGCGACCACCGTCCCTGGTCTGCAGGGCGAGGAGCCAGGCTCTGGACGACGGAGCAGTCCAGCGCTGGGTCCCCCGAACGTCCGCTGTCCTCGACGTCGGTCAGCCAGGGATGGGCGTGCTGCTGAGGCGGTGCTGTCCGGAGCGGCCCTAGTCCCGTATGGACAGGGTGACCTGGTGGAACGTCGGCAACCATGCGGGGTCCACCTGAACTGGAGCGAAGAACACGAGGAGGACTGGAGCAGGTCCCTCCATCAGGTACAGGTGCAGGTGCAGCACCTCGCCCGGGGTCAGTCGCAGACTCCCGTCGAAGGTGTTGACGGCGCGGCCGGCCATCTCGATCTGGTCACCGGGTGGGGAGATCGTGCTGGAGGGCAGAGACGCCTGGATCTGCTCCCGCTGCTCCAGGGGCTCGCGCGCGTTCAGCAGAGGCGTCTCGGCGACGTACAGGCCGACCACCGACTCGGGCTCCCGTTGAGCCATGCTGGCCGCCTGTTGCCGTGCGTTCGGCTCCCCGAGGAAGATCCCGGACCAGTCGACCGGTGCCAGCACGGCCTGACCCTCGATCCCCGGCCGGCGCCATGGTTCCCAGTCGCGCGGAACGTCCGCGGAGTACCCGCCGACCCCCAGCTGCCGCGTGACCCGGTCGGACCCACGCTCCCACGGTCGCCACAGCACGAGGAGCACCACGGCCGCCGCCAGCACGACCGCCCCGAAGACGACCCGCAGTGGCCGACGGCGTCGCTGTCGGGCGGGTCCCACCGGCTCCCCCAACGACTGAGAGGAGGCGGACGGCGTGCCACCCCGAGCAGCGTCCGCACCAGGTGAACTCGAGGCCCCCTGGTGGAGAGCTCTGTCCTGCGCGAGCGGATGTACCTCCGCGGACGGATCCTCGTCTTCGCTCACGGCCGCGGCCACCTCCACGACCAGTCACCGCATGACGCCTGCTGCTGGTCCGCCGATCCCGGCTCCCCGCTGACCGACACCACGACGGGCGAGCCGGGGTGGTGTCGCCGGGTCCCCGTCCTCGGCAGCGGAGCGACGTCCGTGTCCAGCCACAGGAGCGGGGATTCCCGGTCCTGGACCGAGGGTGGTTCACCGGTCAGCATCTCGCGGGCCGGCGGACGAGCTGTCCGCCGTGGGCGCTGCCCCATCCGTGGGGTCGGCCCTCCCGACGACATGGTGATCGGGGTCGCCGGAGCCGTGGCCGATCTCCGAGGAAGCCGCGGGCCTGTCGTGCGAGCCGGCAGGGCGGCGACGTCGTCCGATGAGCAGCCCCGTGGCCAGTGCCCCCGGCACGAGCAGCGCCACCACCCCCCACATCCACCATGCGATACCCCTGTCGTCCGGCGCGGCGTTGCCGGCAGCGTCCTCCTGGGCGGCGGCGCGGTCCTGAGCGACCGTCAGGTAATCGCGGGCGAGCGCTGAATCGAAGTAGGTCGTCGCCGTCCGCAGCCGCTCGGCAGCGATCGCGTACTCCCCCCGGTTGAGCTGTGCGAGCCCGTCCGCGAACGCGATGTCGAAACCGGATCGCGCGGGCGTGATGCCAGCACCGACCAGCGCGGACTGGATGCTGGCGGCCCCGACCGCGGAGACGACGAAGGACGGGTCGCAGTCGGCCACGGCGAGCACACCGCCAGTGGCCCGGTCGATGACGGGTCCACCGTTCAGCCCACCGGCCAGCGAACTCGTCAGTGTCGGGCCCCCCGTCAGTCTGCTGCCGTCCAGCCGCACGGGTTCGTCTGCGGGCCGCAGGCGGCGCGTGGACGGAGCTGACTGCGACACCTCCCACTCCAGTCCGGCGACCATCGCATCGTCGACGGGTTCCGGGGTCGGAGACAGACTGGCGGTCGGCAGGCCTCCTGCACCGATGCGTAGGAGCGCCACGTCAGTCGGGCCTGAGGGCTCGTTGACGAGCGTGGCCGGCACGGGCTCCTGCTCACCCGCGCTGAGCAACACGACCTCATAGCGTTCGTTGGGGACGACGATGCAGTGCTCGACCCGTCGGTAGCAGTGCTGGAGATGCTCGTCGATCGCGGGATCCGTCGCGTGTGTGGGATCGGTCGTGTCGTTCCCGTCCACCAGTTGCGCGCCGATCTGCTCCACGAAGAGGCGATTGGCCGCCGGAACGGTCACCGCGTCCAGGTCCTCCCGGAGCAACCTGTACAGCGTCGCGATGACACCGTCCCCAGTCACGAGCACCCCGGTCGCCGTGGCTTGGTGCACCTCGTAGGTCCCCTGGTGGATGACCACGTCGCCGGTGGAGTGGTTGACATGGGCGATGGTCACGTCCGCGATCACGTCGATGCGGACGAGCGCGGCCCGCGCACCCGCCAGCTCGGTGTCCACCGAGGCGGGCTCGTCACCGGCCGGAGCAGCCTGAGCCGTCGGTACCAGGGCGACGCACACGAGGAGGACCAGGGCGGGGAGGCCGAGGCGGCGGATGAGCGTGGCTGACGATCGCCGACCCCCAGGGGTCGTTGCCGGTCGGAGCGGCCACCGTGTCCGGTGAGCGCAGGTTCGGAAGGGGCGGATCCGGAGCCCCAGCGAGCACCGGAGCCGCACGTGTCGGTACCACGCATCTGCAGCGTGTCGGTTCGCTCTGCACCGAGCCCGGGCGTCGTGCGGCCTCGCCCGGTGGCGGCCGGGCAGTGTGCCGTCCGCCCCCGGACGGTGTCCCGCTCTCAACGGCATGTCACGAGCCACTCGTCGACCACCCCCTCGGCGCGTTGGTAGGCCTGCACGGCCTCCGTCCCGCGCTGGACCCAGGCATCGGTCGCCTCGGCCTCCCGCAGCGCACGACCGACGTCCTGGGCGTACCGCAGTGCATCGATCTTGGCGGCGGCGGCCTGAGGGCACGAGGCCGCAGGGGTGTCCTCCGGTGCCTCCAGCTCACTGCAGGCCAAGAGATCGCTGTTCGCCATATCGACGTACGCGTCGAGGACATCGGCTGACTCGACACCCTGCTCGAGCGTCGGCGCTCCACCCGACCCGTCGGGAGAGTCTCCACGCAGCTCGGCGACACGCCGGTCGAAGGCGCGCTGGATGTGGGTCGCGTAGAAGTCCGTGAGCGTCTTCGCGTCCTGCAGCGCTGGCTCGCACTGCTGGAAGACATGGCTGGGAAGGGGGTGGAAATCCGCCGAGGGGGGCATCGTGGTCGCAGCCGCCGCTGCCTCGGCCTCGGTCGTCAGTGACACCACGTCCAGCGACCCGGTCTGGACGAGCCCGTAGAAGTCTGCCAAGTCCTCCCCGTACTCGGCCTTCTCCTGGTACAGGCCCTCGTAGGAGTTCGCCACGCGGCCCTCCTCGTCGGCGAGGGAGTACCACGCCCCGGGGCACACGGCGGTCGGGTCCCGTCGGATCTCGGCGTCCTCGGCCTTGCCCTCCAACGTGCCGGCAGGACTGATGCACGTGGCCATCCCGGACTGCTCGACCTCCGTGAGGGGCAGCCTCTCCGCGGGGTCGTACAGCCGCATGCTGAGCACCTGCACCGTGTTGACGACGTGGGAGCCCCAGACGAGTCGATGGAGGGTGCTCAGGTCCTCGATCGGCCACTCGACCACGGTGTAGCGGTGGGGATAGGGGCGCGGCGACCTCGCCTGCTCGACGGTCACCGGCACAGGCGCCTCGTCCGAACTGCTCGGCATGGTGAGTTCCTCGTAGTACGAGTCCCGGCGTCCGATGTCCACCTCGACGGTGCTGTCAGGTCCGTTGGTGGAGCCATCAGCCCTGTCGTCCTGCGACCCGTCGCGGCGGACGGCGTCCTCGGCCTCCTTGTAGTCCCGGTACTCCTCGTTGCTCATGAGCGCGTGCGGCACCATCTCCGGCCCGTGGCTCGGGACCCGCTCGAGGACCAGTCGCGATCCCTGGGCGACGGCCAACCGTGCCGACAGTTGCAACTCCTCCAGGCCGGGGGACTCGCTCGATGCCTCGTGCTCCGGGACGTGGACCACCAGGTTGTGCTGGAACGCCTCCTCGGGCTCCAGCCAGGATCCGTCGACGACGATGTGTCCGAGCTGGAGGGTCCGGAACGCGCTCGGCTGGCTGGTGCGGGAGATGGGGTAGACGTCCTGGGCCCTCGGGTCCCCGGCGCTGAACTGTCCGTACTGGTAGATGTGGGGCAGGTCGCACTCCGGATCGGTCACGGGCGCGAGTTCCTCGAGGAAGCAGGCCACCTGTTGCCGCTCTCGGTCGACGTCGTTGATGCCGTCGATCTGGTCACGGAGGTCATGGGTGACCGCCGTGACCTCGTAGAGGGAGCTGACGATCAGCACCTTGGTGGAGCTGACGTTCTTCACGGTGATCGTGCCCTCGAACATGTGCCCATCCGACGGCTCGCCTGCGTTCTCCCCCGCCGTTGCCGGGGCCGGCCTCAGCTCGGTGGTGACGGTCAGGGCCGCCGCGATCGTGCCCGGCTGGTACTGGTGGGTGTACCACCACTGCACGCCGCCGAAAAGCACCGTGATGGACAGCCCTCCGGTGAGCAGCCGTCCACCGATTACTCCCCAGGCCAGCTGCCCGGCGGCGTCCGCCCTGGTGCTCCACCAGCCGAGGACGGCCGCCCCCACCGACACCACCACGATGGCGGCCCACGGCACCCACGACGGGAACGGCGGCAGGCGACGGGGCGAGAGACCAGGCGCCCGGTACTGCATGAGGAGCAGGTAGCCGCCGACGAACACCCCGGCGACGCCTGCGGCCACGGCCGCGACCCGACCCCGCTTCCGCCGCCAGCCCTCCCGAGCGAGGACCGAACTGCCCGCGAGCAGCACCAGCCCGGCCACCGTGTACGCGAGCCCGATCAGCTTGTACTGGAAGTCTGCGGCCGACAGGAAGTCCAGCACGCCCACCCAGGAGGCGAACACGCCGACCGCTCCGAAGAGGACGGCGGCCACGCCGGCCACGGTGGGCCTCCGAGGGAGGGTCAAGGCCATGGAGCATCACCACTCGGCGGCATCAGATCAACCACCCGGGTCCTATCTGTGCAACCCGGCGAGACTAGCTCTGCGCCCGTCACGCCGGCGTCACCGTCTCGTCACCGCGAGCCCCGCGGTCGTCCAGCAGCACTCGAGGTGGTCGGTTGGCCGATGGCGCGGCCTCGGGACACCTCGAGGGCCTTCTCGGGTCGAGAGTCGACAGCGCAGGCGGTGCCCGGGCAAGCACCGCCACGTGCTGGACCCCTGTCGCTGCTGCTCCGCGCCTACCCGGCGGCTCGCGGGCGGGTGGACCAGTACCGGGTGCGGGACACAGCGGTGGTGCTGAGCAACCTCGACAGCAGTCACCGGCACCCGAACGGTTCTCCCGGCGCTCCACCGCGCAGGTGCCCCGGGCCCGCGAGGCGCTGGGGGAGGACGAGTTGCCGGTGATCCGGCTGCACGACCTGCGCCACACCCACGCCACGCTGCTGCCGGCCGACGGCGTCCCGGTGGAGGTCGTCTGCCATCGCGTGGGGCCCGCGAGCGCAACCGTCACGCTCACCGTCTACCGGCATGTGCACCACGGCACGGGCCGCGAGGCCGCCGACCGCTTCGCCGCCTGCTGGCGGGCTGAGACGAGGCGATGAGCATCGAACAGGCACCACGAGGGCCCCGGAGGCCCGAACGTGGAGTGCCCCGGGGTCCTGACCTGCCCGAACACCGGGGTGGTGCTGTGTCCGAGGGGGACGTGAACTCCTGGCCCAGGCTGAGCATCTGGATGCCTCGTGGTGCCCTGACCTGGGCTCTCGGGATACGGCCGGCCGTCGACGACCTCCGAGATGCACCGAGATGCACCGAGGTACGCCGCCACCAGCATCACGTCGAGCATCACGAGTCGGGTGACGGCAGGAGGGGGGACTTGGGCGGGACCACCTCGCCCGAGGGAGATGCCATCCCACGGGGCACGGACGGGCGACGCGGACCGGACGGTTCGTGCCGCCGTGTCGCGCTGACCACCGGTCGGCGACGCCGGCGTCGTGGCCTTCGGCCACGGCGTCGCCCGCGGTCACTCCGAGAAGGGCCAGCAGAGGCAGGCAGGGGACGAGGACCCACCGTCCCAGGCGGACAGCTGGCAGCTCGCCGTTCTCGATCGCGCGGGCAACGAGTGTCAGTCCCCGGCTCGTCGGCCCGCCCCACCGCTGATCGCCGGGGTCGTTGCGGGGTGCGTGCGGTCGTCGGCCGGTGCCGCCTGACCGGATCGGCTCCGCAGCTGGACGGCAGCCACGGAGGCCAGCACCAGCAGGCCGCCGGCGAGCTGGACCGGGGTGAGGAGCTCGCCGAGCGCGAGCGCGGCCAGCACCGTGGTGACCACGGGCTCGAACGTCGAGAGGATCGACGCGACGGACGGGCCGGTCCTGCGCAGGCCGGCGAAGAACGCGAGCATCGCCACGACGGTGGACACCACGGCGATGCAGGCGACCCACAGCCATCCGGCCGGTCCGAAGCCGAGGCTGATGCCGCCGTCCACTGCGGCGCGGACGGCGAGCGTGACCGCGGCCCCGGTCATCACCAGTGCCGAGAGCACCACCGGAGGCGTCCGGTGCACCGCGGTGTCGGCGACGAGGATGTAGACGGTGTAGGTGAGCGCGGCGCCGAAGGCCAGGGCGACTCCGAGCGGGTCGAACCGCAGCGCACCGGCGCCCAGGAGGACCAGCAGCGTTCCCACCGACGCGACGAGCACGGCGACTCCTCGTACCGGCGTCAGCCGGTCCCGCCCGAGGGCCGCGGCGGCGAGGGTGACCAGCGCCGGGTAGGTGTAGAGCACCAGTGCCACGAGCGACGCGTCGATCCGCTCGAGGGCGGAGAAGTACAGGGTGGCCTGGGTGGCGTACCCGACCGCACCCAGCCCGAGTCCGGTCAGCACGACGCGCCGGGCGAGCCCGCCCGGCTCCGGCCGCTGCGCGGTGACGGGACGGCCGGACCGCAGCTCCGGCCGCAGCCCCAGGACCAGCCCCAGCAGGAGGGCGGCGATCGTGAAACGGAGCAGCAGCAGCGCATCGGGTGCGACCCCGGAGGCGTAGGCGAGTTTGCCGAACACGCCCATGGCCCCGAAGCACGCCGCGGACAACAGGCACAGTGCAGGACCCACGCCACCAGCGTCGACGTCTGCTCCGGTGAGGTCCAGTGACCGTTCGTGGAGCCGACTCGTTAGCATGTCTGCATGGTCGACCTGGACCTGCGCCGGCTCCGGGTGTTGCGGGAGCTGGAGGAGCGCGGCACCCTCGCTGCCGTCGCGGCCGCGCTGGGCTACACGCCGTCCGCGGTGTCGCAGCAACTCGCCGTCCTGGAGAAGCAGGCCGGGGTGCGGCTCCTGGAGAAGGCCGGGCGCGGCGTGCGGCTCACCGACGCGGGTCGGCTGCTCGCCCAGCACGCCGGGGTCCTGCTCGCCGCGGCCGAGGCCGCCCGGGCGGACCTGGCGTCGCTCACCGGGGAGGTTCGGGGAACGGTGCGGGCCGGCGGCCTGCAGTCGGCGACCCGCCGCCTGTTGATCCCGGCCGTGACGCACCTGCAGGTCGCGCACCCCTCGGTCCGGGTCGACATCTCCGAGCTCGAACTCGAGCCGGCGATGCCGGAGTTGCGGCTGGGCACTCTCGACCTGGTGGTCAGTGACGAGTACGACGGCCACCCCCGGCCGCGGCCGGCCGGACTCCGGTTCGAGCTGCTGCACCAGGAGCCGCTGAAGCTGGTGCTGCCGGCCGCGCACCCGGCCGCCCGGCACGGCGGGCCGGTCGCGGTGGCCGCTCTGCGCGAGGAGGTCTGGGTCGCTGCCGCCGCCGGCACCGGCCACCACGCCCTGGTCGTGGGCACGTGCCGTTCCCTGGGCGGCTACGACCCCGACCTGCGGCACCGGTCCAACGACGCCGACGTCCAACTCGAACTCGTGCGCGCCGCGGGAGCCGTCGCGCTCATGCCGCCCCTCACCCTCCCGCCGGCGGATCCGACCCTGGCTGTCCGTGACGTCGCCGAAGCCGCCATCGGCCGCCGGTTGGTGATCCTCACCCGGGACCAGCCCACGGCTCCCGCGCTCGGTGCCGTCCTGGCCGCCGTCCGAGCACAAGCCGCGCGGCTCGCTGCCGGGTCCGGAGCCTGAGTGCCCGGAGCAGCCGGCCGGACGCGATGCCGAGGTCCTCGTCGAGGTCCTGGTGGGACTCGGGACGCCTGAGCAGGCCGGCTGCCTGCGCAGATGCCCGGCCGGCCGGCGACGAGGGGACCGCAGACCCGCAGGGCAGGTGGCCTCGGCCGGTGCACTTCTCGAGCGCGCGGGGGTACCGGCCGGCGGTTGCGTCGACTCAGCTCGTCGGGTTCCCGCCGAGCCCGGCGACTGCGTCCCGCCTGCGACCGTGTCGCGCGCCGATCGAGGTGTCGCTGCGGGGGTGGGGACCGAGGCCGCCCTCCTGGCGTCAGACTCCTGGCGACGAGGAGCGCTCATGGGGCCGCGGCGCTCCCGTCATGCCGGACCGACCGGACCGGACCCCGATGCAGGGAGGACGACGCCATGACCGCCGAACGCGGACACACCATCTACATCGGCGGGCAGTGGCGTGCAGCCGACACGCAGGCCACCTTCGCCGTCACCGATCCGGCCACGGGGGAGGTCATCGGGGAGGCGGCGGACGGTGGCCGGGTCGACACGGCGGCAGCGATCGCCGCCGCCGAAGGCGCCCTGCCGGCCTGGTCGGGCACGACCGCGTACCAGCGCGCGGCCGTTCTCGCGAAGGCCGACACGCTGATGCGCGAGCGCCGGAGGGAGCTGGCCGCGCTGATGACCCGCGAGCAGGGCAAGCCGCTGAAGGCCGCGATGAACGAGGTGGCCTACGCCGCGGACTTCCTCGCGTGGTTCGCCGAGGAGGCCAAGCGCATCAGCGGGGTCACGATCCCCTCCGCGCGGGCCGACCAGCGGTTCGTGACGATGCGTCAGCCGGTCGGCGTGGTCGCGGCCATCACGCCGTGGAACTACCCGATCTCGATGCTGACCCGCAAGCTCGCGCCGGCCATCGCCGCCGGCTGCACCTCGGTGCTCAAGCCCGCCGACCAGACCCCGCTCTGCGCGGTGGCGACGGTGCAGGTGCTCGCCGACGCCGGGCTGCCCGCCGGCGTGGTCAACATGGTCACCACCACCCGCGCTGCCGAGGTCGGCGACGCGCTGCTGGACTCCCCGGTGGTCCGGAAGCTGACCTTCACCGGCTCCACCGCCGTCGGGAAGATGCTGGTGGCGAAGGCCGCCGCCACCCTCAAGCGCGTCTCGGTCGAGCTGGGCGGCCATGCGCCGTTCATCGTCTTCGGTGACGCGGACCCGGTGCGGGCGGCCAAGGGGGCCGCGCTGGTCAAGTTCCTCAACACCGGTCAGGCGTGCATCAGCCCGAACCGCATCTACGTCCACCGCTCCCTCTACGACACCTTCGTCGCCACCCTCGAGCAGCGCATCGCCGCGCTGCGCGTGGGCAGGGGCGACCAGGAGGGGATCTCCATCGGCCCGCTGATCGACGACCGGGCCGTGGCGAAGATGGAGGCGCAGGTCGACGACGCACGCACCCGGGGCGCCCGGGTCGTGGCCGGTGGTGGGCGGGTGCAGGTCGACGGACTCGGCGGCACGACCTTCTTCTCGCCCACCCTGCTGGCCGACGTGACGCCGGACATGCTCGTCTCCCGGGAGGAGACGTTCGGGCCCATCGCCGCGGTGACCCCGTTCGACGACGAGGACGAGGTCATCGCCCGGGCCAACGACACCGAGTACGGCCTGGCCGCCTACGTCTACACCAACGACCTGTCGACGGCGATCCGGGTGACCGAGAAGCTGCGTTTCGGGATGGTCGGGGTCAACGACATCAACCCCACCTCCGCCGCCGCACCCTTCGGCGGGGTCAAGGCCAGCGGGCTGGGACGCGAGGGCGGGTACGAGGGCATCGACGAGTACCTCGACACCAAGCTCGTCGGCATCGCGATCTGAACTCGCCCGGGACGGCCGTGCTGCCCCGCCGTGCGGGGACGACGGCGGCCACGGCGTCTTCGCCGACCCGGCGCCCGCATGGGTACCCCGCCTCGATCGTCCGGCAGGTGGGTCGGTCCGGAGATCGTGCCCGCGGCCGCCCGCGTCCTCGACGCGGCCGTCCGGGTGGTGGGCCCGGGCCGCAGGGTGTCGACGTGGTGTCACCAGGGCCCCGGAGGCCTCGAGGGGAAGCGCCCCGGGCCTCCTGGCCTGCGGGAACACCGGCGCCGCGACGTGGGAGCCGTCCACCATCGGCCGTTGGCGTGGTCGCGCACCCAGCTCAGTCGGTGGTCATCGCGCGCCGGCGGACGCGCTCGTCGTAGCGGTCGCGCTCGCCGCTGAGGGGCCTGCCGAGGTACTCGCCCAGCGTGACGCCGGCAGCGAGGGCGAGCCCGACGGCGCCGGCCCCGACGAGGGCGCCGAGCCCGTCGTCGATCCGTGCCTCGACGACGATGGTGAACAGGCCGTGGTAGACGGCCAGCCCGGGCAGCAGCGGGACGATGCCGCAGACGGCGACCAGCTGCGGTGGGACCCGGAGCCGCTCGGTCAGCACCTCGCCGCACGACCCGAGGACGACGGCGGCGGCCCCGGCGGCCAGCGCGGGACCGGCACCCAGTCCACCGGCTGTCCAGAACGTCGTCCAGGCCAGCCCGCCGGCCACCGTGGCCAGGCCGACGGCGCGCGGACGGGCATGGGTGGCCAGGGCCCAGAACCCGGCGATCCCGGCCGACGCGGCCAGCGCGACGGCGAACGGCACGGGAGCGGGGGAGGTGTCGATGACGGTCAGTGGGAGCTGTGCGCGCTGGGCCAGGTCGAGGACGCCGGCGATGCCCACGACGATGCCGGCGGTCAGGGTCACCACCTCGAAGGCCCGCGCCCCGGCGGTCACCGGGAACCCGCTGATGGCGTCCTGGGCCGCACCGACCAGGGACAAGCCGGCGAGCAGCACGACGATGCCGGCAGCGACGACCAGGGAGGTCTGTACGTCGACGTCCCAGGCGAGCAGGAGGACGGCGACCCCGGTGGCCAGCGCAGCCCCGGCCACCTGCTGGAAGAACAGCGGCAGGCTCCGGCGGTTGAGCGCGCGCATCACCTGCTCGACCACGGCGGTGGTCAGCGCCGCGAGGAGGGCCTCCCGCCAGCCGCCGCCGAGGACCAGCCCGAAGCACCCGGCGACGCCCGCCCACCCCAGCGCGGTCACGCTCCGGCGGTAGGTGGCGGGCGCCGAGACCACCCGATCCAGCCGGCGGTGCGCTTCCTCGACGTCGAGGTCGCCGGCGCCGACCGCACGGGCCAGGTCGGTGATGCCCTGCAGGCGGGTGTAGTCCAGCCGGCTGGTGTGCACGATCCGCATCGCGGTGAGCGGCACCGCGTTCTCCCGGTCGTAGCTGACCGTGATCGACCCGAAGGTGATGTCGACCTGGCAGCTGGTGAGCCCGTAGGCCGCAGCAACCCGCAGCACCGTCGCGGTCGCGTCAGCCGCCGATGCCCCGACGGCCAGCATCGACGCCCCGATGCGCAGGGCGAGCCCCAGCGCGGCGTGCGCGGTGAGGTCGTCCATCCGGCTGGCCTGGGCCCGCAGGCCGATCGGCGCGGTCGGCGGGCTGGTCCCCGCGATCGCCCGCCAGGCCCGCTCCGGGATGCGCGCGTACGGCATGTGACGATTAGGAGGCCAGGTGGGCACGCCTCAACGGTATGTGCGGCCACGCGTCGACCGACCACCACGCGACCGGCCGGCCCATGGCGTGTCCGTCTACCCCGGCACGGGCCGCGAGGCCGCCCGCTCGGCGGACGTGGCGTGCGTCAGGAGCCGTCCGACGTGTCCTCCTGCTTCCTCGGTCAGCGGCGATCGGCGCCGAGAGCGCGGTCGCCGTCGTCCCCTCCCTCGGCACCTGGTGCCGTGGCGCGCCCCTCCGGAGCCCCCGGCACACCGTGGGCGGCCCCACGGCAGGAACGGGACTCCGGACCGCCGGAGGGGACGTCGATCGGGTCGCCTGGCGCTGCCCGGGCGCGCTCGACGGGTGGGGCGGTCTCGCGGCGAGCCGTGGTGGAGTCCGCACGGCGTCGGACGGCCGGACCGCCGAGTTCACACCGTTCGGGGTCGACTTCCTCGGGGAACGGTCCTCGGGGAACGGGTGGTCCTCATCGTCCAGGGGTCGGCTCGTCGGGTGGCTCCGCCGTCGGCAGCGGCGAGTCCTCGCCCCGGATGAAGTGCCTCGGGTCCGTGCCGAGACCCGCGTCCAGCCAGCGCCGGAAACCCCCGGGATCCCGGCGCTGGATCTCCTCGAGCACCAGCTCGCGCGCCGGGACCGAGGGGGATCCGGCGACGGCCGGCCCCGCGCCGGTGCACCGCCACTCGTCCAGCAGGTCGTGCAGCGGCAGCCGCTCGAGCAGTGCTCGCAGCGAGGACTGCCCGGGATCCAGTGCCTCCCGTCGTGGCGCGACCGCAGGAACGGGCTGGCGAGAGACCTGGGCGATCCAGTTGATGCCGATCAGGGTCGTCAGCAGGATGACGACCACTGACAGGTGGCTCCCGCGCTCACCCAGGGCCTCCGTCCCACGGATGAACGGGAAGAACAGGCCGGTGGCGGCTCCCACGGTCAGGCGGGTCAGCAGCGGGGCCCTGTCTCCCGGCTCGACGGCCCAGTGCGCGAACTGGGCGAACCACGCGCCCACCGCCCCGCCGACGAGCACCGTGACCAGCACCAGTGGTGTCGCGGAGACCAGCACGCCGAGCAGCGCGACCAGCACGAAGACCGTGGCCAGGACCCGGATGGCCACGCGGTTCAGGGCCAGCAGGGGTCCCGAGGAGCCGTGCGCTCCACCGGTCCGACGCCCGTGCCGTCCCTGCGGACTGCTCACTCCGGCGGCCGGTCGAGGGGATCGGCATGGCGAGCACGGCGTTGCGGCGAGTGCCGGGATCGCGAGGGCATCGGACCTCCTGACGGCGGCGGGGCAGGCGCCGACCGTAGGTCCGTGGCCGGGCCGCGGTCAGGGACGCGTGCGGAACTCCGCCGGCCGCGGACGTTGCCGGGCGCCGGAAGCCGCCCGGCGCCACGGGGACCCTGGCTCGGGTGGCGCGAGGACCGGCATCCACCCCTTCCGGCGTGGTGGGGCCTGCCGTGGACGGTCAGCGGGTCGACTCGTCCGGTCGCGGTGCCGGGTCGTCCGCGACGGTACGGAGGTGGTCTTCGGGTGGGTCCGCCGCTCCGGCGAACAGCCAGGCGTCGAAGCCCGCGGGATCGCGCCGTCGGATCTCCTCGAGGACGGCCTCCCGCCACCGCACGACGGCGTGACGGTGGCCGGTCGACGACCGGTCGACGTTCGCGCCCGTGGCACGCCACTCGGCGACCAGGTCGTCGAGGGAGAGCGTCCGGAGCAGCTCGCGCGGCGGACAGGCAGTTGCCGTGTCCTCCTCGAGCGGCTCGCGAGCGCCCGGGGCGGCCGGTCCCACCCCCGTGCCCAGCCGGTGGATCCACAGCGTGCCCCGGACCGAGAGCAGCCCCACGAGCGCGAGCACGAGGTAGGCGCCCACGGCGCCCAGTTCGCGGACGCCGGTGCAGAACGGGACGAACAGGGCGGCTCCGGTCGCCACCGGCAGCCCGCTGGACAGAGGACGAGCGGCCCGGCCACCCCGATCGTCCAGCGAGTCGGCCAGGCGCCCGATCGACACGGCCACGGCCCAGCCGACGGCACCGAAGACGAGGGCGACGAGGAGGCCCTGTGGGCTGGTGAACACCGCGCCGACCAGCGCCACGCCCACCGACGACGTCGCGAGCGCCAGCGTGCCCACGCGGAGGAGGCACCGCGCCACCCGTCGGACCTGGGCGCCGGCCACCGCAGCGATCACCGGACGCTCCTGTCCACCGTGGGGACCGGGGATCCGCTCGCGCCGGCGGTGGCGGCTGGGGCGTCGGTGGGTCGGGGCAGCCTGCTCCGCAGCCGCCGGTTGTTGCGCGGCTCCCGGCGCGTGGCGGTGTCGTCCAGCTGCCGGCGCAGCCCCTCGCACACCCTCCTGACCGCGTCGTCGAGGTGGCGCTGCGCCGAGCTGGCCACGAGGCGCGGTCGCCCGCGGATCCAGCACTCGAGGGTGAGGCGCTGGCCCGGGGTGCCGCGGTCCTTGAGGGAGACCTCCAGCTCGACGCGTTCCGCTGGATAGCGGGCCAACTGTGCGTCCAGGCGCACCAGCATGCGGACGAGGACGTGGCGCTCCTGCTGGGTGAGGCCGGCGGCGAGGCGCAGCGAGCCGGCGACGGTGGCCGGCTCGGTGCACGTGATCCGGGCGTCCGCGCGGGCCGGCCGGGCCGGGTCGGGGGAGCTCATGACAGGACTCGCTTCCTCAGGGTCCGGGGGACGTCGAGGGAGTCGCGCAGCAGGGCGCCCACGCCCGCCGGGAGTCGCCGACCGTCACGGACGGTCCGCACGGTCGTGGACGTGGCGCACGCGGCGTGCACGAGGACGTCGGACAGGCGGACGGGGCGCCCGGCCGCTCCGACGCTGTCGAGCACCAGCCGTTGGATCCCGTGGCGGTCCGCCTGCTCCGGTGCGACGAGCACCTCCTCGGCCTGTCCGTGCACGACGGCCCGTAGCGTCGCCGTCGCCCCGACGCAGGCGCGGCCACCGGGAAGCGCGGCGAGCAGCTCCTCGACGACGGCGGCCTCCTCCAGCGCGGCGACGTCCGCGGCCATGAGCCGTGCCCGGGCGGCCAGCGAGCCGGGGTCGGAGGGGCCCCGGACGCCGACGAGCAGGGCCCGGATGCGGGGTTCGAGCCGTGTGCGGAGGAGGTCCAGCGTCCCGGCCTGGCCGCCGGTGACGACGAGCCGGGCCCGGCTGCAGCCCACCAGCCAGGTCAGCGCCTCGCTGACGGCCCGGGCGTCGGCCGTCCACTGCTGCTCGGCGCGGGCCAGCCGCCGGTGCGGGCTGACGGGGGCTGAGCCTCCGACCAGGAGGTCCTCGCCGACGACCTGGCAGACGAGGTCCGGGGCTCCGGGTTCGACGAGGAGCAGGTCCGCGCCCCGTCGGTCGGTGACCACGACGACCACCGGGACCTCCCGGTGCCGAGCGGCGAGCAGGGGTGACAGGTGTGGGAACGGACCGAGGGTGGCCCCCTCCTCCACCGAGCGCGGCAGGTGCTCGACGTGGCTGCGGCCGTCGGCGTCGGCGAACGCGGCCATCGCCTGTCCGCGCAACGGCGCCTGGTGCGTGCACTCGTCGAGCGCGGCCAGTATCGGCTCCGGTGCACCCTCGTCCCGAAGCCGACGGCGGATGACGGGCCACCGCGTCCGCACGTGCTCGGCGCCGTCACGGATGCCGGTGCGCCCCCGGAGGTAGACGGATGCCACCGGCCCTGGGTACGCCAGCTCGTGCACCTGGGTCGTCGGCTGCCACGGAGCAGGCGGTCGGGTCGCGTGGTCCGGGGATCTCGTCGTGAAGGTGGTCATCCTGGCCTCCTGAGGGGTCGGACGTCGTCGTGCCGCGGCCGGTCCCGCCCTCCCACGGCGGTGGACCGGACGCTAGGGACGGGCACGGGCGCCCCGGCAGGACAGCGGTCGGCGAACAACCCCCGGCCAGCTTGCCGACGGTGCGCAGTGCCGTGGTGCCCCGCGGCCGGTGTCCGGTCGTCGGGCCGCCGCGCTGCGCGGCCGCGGCAGGGGCTCGGTGCGCGGTCCGGCAGTCCCCACCGGCCGGGCCGTGCGGTCGGTCGCCGGTCGCCCGCGCCCAGGTGTTCGGCCTGCCGGCCGGTGCTTGTCGGCAGGGCCTGCTGTGGATGGCGCTCGTGCTGCGGTTCACCGCCCGGGCCGGCCCTGGCACCGGAGCGGCTCGTCGCCTCAGGAGTCGTGACCGTGGAAGTCGTGGACGGGGCCGCGGGGCAGGACGTCGGACGGCGGTGCGACGACGGCCCGCACGGTCGTCTCACCGGCCCGGGCGAAGGTCAGGGTCAGTGCCACCGACTGCGCCGCGTCGATGCGGCGGTCCAGCCCGGACAGCACGACGACCGGTGCGTCGGTGCCGATGAGGACGGCCTCGCGCGCCGGGAGGAGGACGTCCACGGCGGCCCTGTCCGTCGCCGACTGCGTGCGGTGTGCCCGGGCGTCGACGGGGTCGGGGGAGGAGCCCGGCTCCGCGACCGTGGGGGGATCGCCGAGCGTGGCGACGCCGAAGTCGGGCCCGGTGACCTCGACCAGCCGGTCGTCGACGGTCCCGCTGTTCACGATCGCCATCGTCAGCTCCACCTCGTCACCAGCCTCGTGGGCACCGCCGATCGGGTGGGCGAGTTGCACGGCACGGATGGTGAGGTCTCCCACCTGGCCGGTCCCACCGGTCCTGTCCCGCACCTGCGTCGCGGTCTGGGCGACCTGACCGGCGCTGCAGCCGGCGAGCACCAGCGGCGACAGGACCAGGAGGACGGCGGCCGCGGATCGCAGAGCCCGGACACGACCGGGCGCCCGTGCCTCCGTGAGCGGTGAGTGGTCCCGGCCACCCGGGCAGCGGGGCTCGCGTCGCGCCACCGCCACCGCCACCGCCACCGCCATCGAACGTCGTGCGTGTCGTGTCACCTCGGCATCACCACCCCGCGTGTCCGGCTCCCGCCTGGCGCGGGGCCGACGTCCTGACCGGTCCACGAGCCGGACGGTAGGGACGACCCCGGCACGGGGATACGCCCGGGGCGGGACGAGCGGTGCGGCTCCTCGTTGCCGGATCCCTGCAGCCGGGCTCTCCAGGGGACCCGGGTCGCGCCCGTGGCCGGGCACCCCACCGGGTACGGGCGCGAGGGGATCGCAGGGCGCCCGGCAGCGGGACTGCACCCCTCGCGGTCGCAGGTGAGCCGGCCGGATGGGGTCCCGGCCCCATCTTCACGCGGATCGCTGGACCGGCCGTCGGCCGTGGATCACGCTCGTGTTCGTCGGGGACGTGCCGATCCCGACCGGGCGGAGTGGGTGATGGAAGACCGCAGTCGCGGGCTGCAGCGGATCGGTGCCTCGCTGTTCTGGCGGGTCTGCCTGGTCAACGCCGCGGTCTTCGCGGCGGGGGTGGCCGTCCTGGCGGCGTCCCCGGCCACGGTGTCCTCACCGGTCGCGCCAGGGGAGTTCGTCGTGCTCCTCGTGGGTCTGGCGGTGATCCTGCTCGCGAACGCGGTGCTGCTGCGCGCCGTCCTGGGGCCACTCGACCGCCTGCGGAGCCTGATGGAGGACGTCGACCTCCTCCAGCCCGGGCAGCGCCTCCCCGAGCAGGGCAACGGCGCGGTCGCCGACGTCATCCGCACCTTCAACGCGATGCTCGCCCGGCTGGAGGCCGAGCGTGCCCTGAGCAGTGGTCGCGCGCTCGCGGCCCAGGAGGGAGAGCGGCGTCGCGTGGCCCGGGAGTTGCACGACGAGGTGGGGCAGAGCCTGACCGCGGTGCTCCTCGGGTTGCGTGGGGTGGCTGACCGGGCTCCCGCCGACCTGGCCGAGGAGGTCGTCATGGTGCAGGAGGCAGCCCGCAGCAGCCTGGACGAGGTGCGCCAGGTGGTCCGCCGGCTCCGCCCCGGTGTGCTGGACGACCTGGGACTGTGCAGCGCTCTGACCTCCCTGGTCAACGAGCACGCCTGGCTGACCGGGGCGGACGTGCAGCGTCGCTTCAGCTCCTCGCTTCCTCCTCTCGATCCGCAGAGCGAACTCGTCGTCTACCGGGTCGCACAGGAGGCACTGACCAACGCGGCCAGGCACGCGGGCGCCCGCCGGGTCGTGGTCGAGCTCACCGAGACCGCTTCGGGGGATGCGGTGTTGCTGCGCGTCCTCGACGACGGGCGGGGGCTGGACGGCAGCGCGGAGGGCGCCGGCGTGCGGGGGATGCGGGAACGGGCTCTCCTCGTCGGCGCGACCCTGACCGTCGGTCCCCACGAGTCCGGAGGTACGGACGTCCGCCTCTGCGTCCCGCTGCGCCCAGCACGAGAGGACAGGACGTGAGGAACGGCCAGCCGACGCGGATCCTCCTCGCGGACGACCACGCGCTCGTCCGTCGCGGTGTCCGCCTGATCCTCGACCGGGAGCCCGACTTCCGGGTCGTGGCGGAGGCCGCCGACGGGACCGAGGCCGTCGCTCGCGCGCGTGACGTGGACGTCGACCTGGCCGTCCTCGACGTCGCCATGCCGCGGTTGACCGGCCTGCAGGCGGCCCGCGAGATGTCCAGGAGGTCGCCGGGGCTGCGCATCCTCATGTTGTCGATGTACGACAACGACCAGTACTTCTTCGAGGCGCTCAGGGCCGGGGCGTCCGGGTACGTCCTGAAGTCCGTCGCCGACCGTGACCTCGTCGCGGCCTGCCGGGCCGCGGTGCGGGACGAGCCGTTCATCTACCCCGACGCGTTCACCTCGCTCATGCGGGAGTACGTCCAACGGGCAGGTCGCGGGGAGCGTCTCCCCGACAGCGTCCTGACCGGTCGGGAGGCCGAGGTCGTCAAGCTCATCGCCGAGGGCTGCTCGTCGAGGGAGATCGCCGCGCTCCTGGTCATCAGCGTCAAGACGGTCGAGCGGCACCGGGCCAACATCCTGCAGAAGCTCGGCATGCGAGACCGCACGCAGCTCACCCGCTATGCCATCAGAACGGGGCTGATCGAGCCATGACCGTCGCCGACGAGCAGGCCGTGCGCACGGCGCGCGGCAGCGGCGGGGAGGTCGCCGGGGTGCTGTCCGAGCTGGCGGAGGCGGCCACTGCGCGCAGCGGCGTCCCGGTCGCGCTCCTGGACGGGTACCCCCACGCCCTGCTGACGGTGGCGCGGACCGGGCGCGGACTCAGCGCCGAGGAGGAGGACAGTTGCCGCCGCCTGGGCGGTCAGGCGGTGGCGATGGGTGTCGGCCTGCCCGCGCTCGTCGCGGTCCACATGCACGCGTCGCGCCGGTTGTGGTCCCGGCTGCCTGAGCTGCTGGGCGCGGTGCGGGAGCGCCCGCTGCGTCCGACGGAACTGGTGGGTGTGGGAGAGGCGGTGTGGCGGGCCGCGGATGCCGCGCTGGCCGCGCTGACCGCTGGGTACGTCGAGGCCCAACGGCTCGTGGTCCGCCGCGAGGAGGAGTTCCGGCGCGAGTTCGTCGACGATCTGTTGACCGGTCGGTCCCCGATCGGTCCGCTGATCGAGCGCGCGGAGCTGTTCGGGCTGCAGCTGAGCGGCGGTCACCTCGTGGTGGTGGTGGAGGGTGGGCAGCCCATCGACTCGGGCAGTGCTGTCCGGGGATCTGTCGAGGAGACCCTGGGCGCCCGCTTCGCCACCAGGGGCCTGCTCGTCGAGGCCAAGGACGGTCGGCTGGTGTGCGTCGTGTCCTCCCCTCCGGGGGGCGACAGGGCCGGCGACGTCGGCGACCAGGTGGCCGAGCTCGCCGGCCGGGCCGTGTCCGCCTCGGTGCGGCGGGGGTGCTGGCGGGCGGGGATCGGCCGTCCCTACGCCGGGCCGCGGGGAGTGCAGCGCTCGTTCCAGGAGGCGATGGAGGCGCTGGAGACGGCGACCCGTCTCCGCCTGCCCCACCGGGTCGTCCACGCCGCCGACCTCTTGGTGTACCGCGTCCTCGGGCGGGACGAGGCGGCCCTGGCCGACCTCGTCCGGACGGTCCTGGAACCGCTGACCGCCGCCCGCGGAGGAGCCGAGCCGTTGGTCGAGACCCTGCAGGCCTACTTCGCCGCCGGCAGCAACGCCGCCGAGGCGGCTCGTCGACTGCACCTGAGCGTCCGCGCCGTCACCTACCGGCTGCAGCGGGTGCAGGAGCTGACCGGGTACAGCGCCGGGAGGCCGTCACAGCACCTGACCCTGCTCGTCGCCGTGACCGGTGCCCGGCTGCTCGACTGGCCACGGCGCCAGCTGGTGAGCGAGTGACGACCGGCGTCCTTGCCTGCAGACGGCAGTCCACCGGCCGGGAGTCGTCCCAGTCGGACCGTCGCCCTCTCGCGGACCCGGTCCTAGCGTCCGGGACATGCCAGTCCAGACGCAGCGATCGGTCGGGTCGGGTCTCGCGAGGCGGGGACCGCGTCCAGGGTCGGCCGGGTCCCTCCTCGATCGACCGGCGGAGCTGACCGTCCAGGTCACCCGCGGGGGCCGCCGGCCGCTCGTCACCGTGAGCGGCGCCCTCGACGCCTCCGGCGCCGCGCTCCTGTCGGCCATGCTCGAGCACGTCGGGGAGGTGCAGGGTCGACCTGCCGAGGTGGACCTCACCGGCGTGGACTACGCCGACAGCCACGGACTGGCCCCCGTGCTCGATGGGCGGACGACCGTCGTCGGTGCCTCGCCGCAGGTCCGGCGGATCCTCGAGCTCCTGCAGGAGCCGTGCCCGCAGCCGGTGTGAGGCCCGTCGGCATCGGCCGAGAACCCGACGGCACCGTCTGAGGACCCGCTGGCACGGCGTTGATCCAGGAGCCGGCCGACGGGCCCGTCGTGCGCTGTTTCAGCAGCGCGGCGGGACCTCGGGGAACTGGTGACGACTCACGGCGAGGGCGCCCCGTCGGCTGCCGTCGTCTCGTCCTGGGTGCCGGGAACGAGCGGCGCCCCGGAGCGGTAGGCGGCCTCGCCGATCTTGTGGCCGGCGATGGGCACGGTGAACAGTTGCAGGACGATGGCGATCACGAGGACCGTCACCGCCGTCACGCCGGGGGTGAGCACCGCGACGCCGAGCAGTACCGACACCAGGCCGAGGCCGGCGGCCTTGGCCACGGCGTTGGCGCGGTTGTAGACGTCGGGCAGACGCACCAGACCGACCGCGGCGACGCCGATCAGGACGACCCCGAGCCCGACGAACACGTCCCCGAGCACCGTCTGGGCGGTCACGACGACGACCTCGTGGCGACCAGCCGGGCGAACGCGACCGTGGACAGGAAGCCGACCAGGGTGCCGACGAGGACCAGGTCCAGCAGGGCCGGTGCGTCCAGTCGCACGGCCAGCAGCGCGATGGCGGCGAGCACCACCGCGAAGCCGAAGTCCACGGCGAGAGCCCGGTCGGCATCGGTCGGCCCGGCCGTCAACCGCGCCGTCGCCACCGCCAGAGCGAGGGCCAGCACGACGAGGGCGGCATCGATCAGCATCCGCGGGCGGGCAGACGCAGCACGACGTCTACGGGGAGCTGCTCGACGTCGCCTGGGGGTGGGTCGGCTCCGGTGGGTCGGTCGACGACCACCTGTGGGCAGCGTTGTGCGACCTCACCGAGGCCACCATCGAGAACTGGACGACTCCGGACCACGGCATCTGGGAGGTCCGCACCCCAGGGCGGCCGTTCACCTACTCGGTCGCGCTGTGCGCGGTCGCCGTCGCACCGGTCCTCGCGGCGTGGGGCGCCGGTGAGGTGCCGCTGCAGGAGTACCCGGCTGGCTCGGCGGGGCCGGCCGGTCGAGTGACGGCAGCCGGCGGGCGGTCCGGCCAGATGGCCGTGCCCGATCGACGCCCGGACGCCCGGACGCCCGGACGCCCGGACGCCGGTCAGCACGGCGCCAACGCGCAGCCCGCGAGGGCGAGGAAGTCGTCCTCCAGCACCGCCCGGACGGTGCTCATGTAGGTCGCGGTGACGTGCCCGTCGTCCATGTAGACCCGCACGTTGCCGATCAGCGCGGGGCACGTGGTGTCCGTGCAGAAGTAGGGACTGGTGTCCAGGACGCTCACCCCCGGGGGCAACGACGGCTCGGCCTCCGCGAGCAGAGACCCGGTGTAGACCGAGGAGCGCGGCACCTCGCAGGCCGCTGAGGCGTCACCCCACCGCGCCATGCAGTCGGGAACGTCGTCCACGTGCCGCGGGCTGTCCCGCAGGGCGATCACGCGCAGGCCCGCATCCGACAGCTGGGTCCAGGCCGCCAGGAAGCCCGGCGGGACGAACTCCTCGCCCGGCCCGGATCCGGTCCGCGTCCCGAGCGAGACGACGAGATCCGGTTCCAGGGACACGATGCGGTCGACCAGGTGGGCCCGCCAGGTCGCGCACTCCTCGTACCCGGGCCAGCCCTCCTGGATGAACTCCGACTCCGTGGACAGGTTGCAGCCGCCGCGCACCATCGCCACGACCTGCCACGAGTGCGTCTCGGCCATCGCCGCCAGCGGAGGCAGCCACTGGGCGACGTGTGAGTCGCCGACGACGACCACGCGGCGCGGGCGGTCGTCGGAGCCGAGGACGCAGACCTCGGCCTCTGTGGACTGCCACCCGAACTCGTCCTCGCTCCGGCACGTCGCACCGGGGAGCCTCGGCCAGTCGTCGCGGATCACCGACATCGACGGGAGCGGCTCCACGCCCTCGACGCCGCCGGTGTGGATCAGGGGACTGCCCAGCGCGGCCGCCCCCGGGTACGCGGGATCGTCGGCTGCCGTCGCGACGCGGGATGCGCCCCGGTCCAACCACGTCAGCACGAGCCCGCCCGTCGCGGCCAGCGGCAGGGCCGCGACCGCGACGAGGGCCAGGGCCCCGACGGGGCGACGTGCCTTGAGCCGGTCTGCCGCCGGCCGCTCGACCAGCCGATGGGTCACCGCGGCGAGGACGAGGGACAGGGCGACGACGGCGGCCGCGCCCCGCGGCGAGGGAGTCTCCCGCTGCGTGTGGACCAGGTAGAGGACCAGCACGGGCCAATGCCACAGGTAGAGGGGGTAGGAGCGGGCGCCCAGCCAGCGCACCGGGGCGGCACCGAGGACCCGGTGGACTCCCCGCGGGCCCCCGTGGTCGGCGGCGACGAGCACGGCCACGGCACACAGCACCGGCCAGCTCGCCTGCCAGCCGGGGAACTCGTGAGCTCCGTCGAGGACGGCGCCGCAGGCGACGAGCGCGACCACACCGCCCCAGCCGAGCGCCGCTGCCGAGTTCGGTCCCGGGCGGACGTCGCGCAGCAGGAGGGCCACCAGAGCACCGGCACCCAGCTCCCACAGCCGGGGCAGGGAGGAGAAGTACGCCTGCTGCTGGTCGGCGGCGGTCGCCGCGACCGACCAGGCCAACGACGCCGCGGTCACCAGCGCCACCGAGCCCACGACTGCCTGCCGGGCGTGGCGTGTGCAGCCGGCCCACCGGAGGACGGCGGCTCCCGCGGCGACGGCGACCGGCGCCAGCACCAGCACCTGGACCTGAATCGACAGGGACCAGAACTGCTGCATGGGGCTGGCGGCGGCGTTGCTCGCGCTGTAGTCGACCGCGTCGTCCACCAGCCGTGCGTTCTCGGTGAAGGTGACCGAGGACAGCAGGTGCAGCGCCAGCTCGCGCCACCGGCTCTGCGGCATCACCCACACGCTCGCGACCACGGTCGCCAGGAGGACGAGCACGGCGGTGGGCAGCAACCGGGACAGGGTCCGCGTGACCGCCCGCAGGACCGGGACACGGCCCTCGCGGTGCACGTGTGCGCTCATCGCCTGGACGAGGAAGAAGCCGCTGAGGACCAGGAAGACGTCGACGCCGCCGGAGACCCTCCCGCTGGAGACGTGGTAGGCCACGACCAGGGTCACCGCGAGGGCGCGCAGGCCGTCGAGCTCCGTCCGTCGCCGGCTCCGGCCGGCCTCGGGGACGCCACGGACCGTGGACTGGGTCAGGACGGACACGCACGGACTCCCGGGCGCGCGGTCCCAGCGCAGGAGGTCAGGTTGCCGGAGCCCCGGCCACGGTGCCCGTCCGCCCGGCTAGCGGCCCCCACCGGCACTGCCGCCGACCCCACGCGAGTGGCCCCTTCCGCTCGGCTGCGGGCAACGCCGTGTCCTGTGGTGCGGAGCAGTCCTCGCCCTGTGACACGTCGGGTGCCCCGTGGAGTGCCGTGGCTTCCCCCGACGTGGTCCCGGGCGGGCGCCGCAGAGGGCCCGTCCGGCCTCCGGGCTGCTGTCCCCGTCGGGAGTACCGAGCAGGTCGTCCGGGTCGCCCGCCGGGCCCTCCGTCGAGCGGTGCACCGCCCGACGCTCGAGCGCTGAACGCGACGGCATCCGACCTCCTGACGGACCTGCGGCGGGTCCGTGACCGACCGTACGGCTGAGGCCGGAGGGCGTTCAGGAACGCTCCCGGCACGTCATCGGGCCCGGAGGTTGCCGGGAGCCGGAAGTGAGGAGTCGGCTCCTGGTGGTCGCACGGGCATCCACACCGGGACGCAGCCAGGTGCCGTTCGGTCCCGGCAGCCGGTCAGGACCGTGGTCGCCGACGACGTACGAGGGCGGGAGGGCTCGCGGAGAGAGGTCGATGGCCCGCCGGTGTGCAGACGGCGACACCTCTCAAGACTGTGGAGATCTCGCGGCGCGACACAGCGCCACCCCGCCGTGCGCTCACAGTGAGACGACGGGCCGCGGGAAGCGCTCGTGCGTCAGCGACCGGTCCGGCGTCCCGCCGCGGGATGCCATGACCGCACCGCACCGATCAGGAGTCACGCACGGGGACCGGCCCGCGGACACTCCTCGAGTCAGTTGGCGTTCGTCGCGCCGGTGTCAGTCGTGCTCTCCAACAGCTGACCGAGGTCCCACCGCTGGGAGGTCTGCTGCAGCCACCGACCCCACATCTCGACGTCCTGGCCGTAGTCGCCGTCCTGCACGCCCTGCCAGACCTGCCGCAACCGCTCCTGGGCGGCGTCGGGCCGCATGCTCAAGAGGTCCTGCAGGTCGCTGCGCAGGTCCGGGGGAAAGTCGTCCATGAGGTCGACCGTCCGCTCGGCCCAGTCCTCGACACGTTCGCCGTACTCGCCGGCCACCGCGTCACGGAGGACCTGCTCGACCTCTTCGGCACGCTGGTCGGCAGGCAGGTCCTGCAGGTCCGCCAGGTCGTCCTGGAGATCCTGGGGCAACCAGTCGACCTCGTCCGGCGCGGCGTCGCCATCCTCGTCGTCCACGGCGTCGGCAGACCCCTGTGCTGCGCCGCCGGCCGCCTCCGCGGCGTCCTGGGCGGCCTGGCTCGCCTCGTCAGCTGCGTCCTGAGCCGCCTGGGTCGCCTGGTCCGCCGCCTCCTGCGCCTCCTGTGCCGCTTCCTGGGCCGCCCGGGCCGCCTCCTCGGCCGCCCGTTGCGCCGCGTCGATCGCTGCCTGGGCCGCCTCGGCCACCTCGTCGACCGGGTCGGGTGGTGCACCGACCGCCGAGCCCGGGCCGAGGACCAGGGCCGCTGCTGTCAGGGTCGCCGCCCCGGCGCCCACGATCGCACTCCGTCGTCCGTGCCTGCGCAGGTCCACGTCGTCTCCTCCACGTCGGTGTCGGCGCCGCGGGACGGCGCCCTCTCGGCGGGATCGGGGGGCCGGGGCCGCTGCTCGACCGGCCCGCGATCCCTGCTCTCTGGATGCCCAGTGGACCGGCACGGAGCGATGTCGAGGCCGTGACGGTCCGATGACGGTCCTCGGGCTGCCGAGCAGGCATCCGTCCTGCCGGGAGTCGCGGGCGCGGCGCGGACACCGGGGACAGGCGCTCGCGCAGGCGGACGGCACGAGGCCGGCGGATCGGGTCCGGCGACCAGCTGGGGACTCGGGCCTGGTCCGAGAGCAGGGGCCCGCTGTCTGGCGACTCGGGGTGTCGGGCTACACCGTGCAGGTCGACGAGGCGGCAGCGTGACTCGTGCACCCGTGGCGCAGGGCGGAGGACGTGTCGGCTCCGCCGAGGGGCGTCGGCGCCTCGGCCGGCGGATCACACCTTCCCGCGGCCTGCGACGCATGGCGGTGGCTCTGTCCGATCCTCGTCGCCTGGGCGTCGGGCGGTGGCAGTCGCGACGGCTCAGCTGAGGGCCAGGCCACCGCCCATGGCGCGCCTGTCGGGGTCGATCCCGAGGTCTCGGAGCAGGTCGGCGTCCCGGACGGTGTCGACCTCCACGTCCAGGATCCGCTCGGCCCGGCCGGCCTCCTCGGGCTTGCCGCCAGCACGCAGGGTCTGGATGACGTGCCACCTGTCGATCAACACGGCTTGTTCCGACCTCTCCTGTCGATCCTCTGCCTGAGGCACCGGCGACATCGCCTGAGGAGCGCCACAGGTCGTCGTCCCGCGAGCCGGTCCAGCAGGGGACGTGGGTGCCTCTTCCAGCCTGACCGCGCGTCGTCATCGGGGCCACCGTCATCGGCATCCGCCACGGGATCGTCACGTTCCGGGCCGACCCGGCGGTGGAGCGACGTGTCCGGCGGGCACCCGCTGCATCCCGGGTACCGGGACGTGCAGGAGGACGAGTTCGCCACCCTCCTCGGTCACGGACCTCCGGAGGCCCTCCAGGTCCTGCAGGCCGGCGTCGTCGGCGGTGCGGATGTCCTCCAGGTCGAGCGTGACCCGGCCACGGTGGTCTCGCTGGAGGAGGAGGACGGTGCCCCGGACCAGGTCGGCGCCTTGGACCGTGAGGTGTCCACCGGCGTGGATCGTCCGGCGTTCCTGGTCGACGACCTGCGAGAAGGTGTGGTCGTGACCGGCGCCCCACTCCACGGCATCCACCGGGTCCTGGGGCCGACTGTCGGGGGCCGCGCTCGTCGTCTGGTCGCGGAGACCGACGGGCGGCGCTCAGTCATCGAGAGGCTCCAAGCGGATCACGCGCCAGAGACCGGTCCGGAACAGCAGGGCCTCGACGCGACGGTTGGCTCCCCGCAGGACGACGGCGCCGCCCCGGGCCCGGCAGGTGCGGTGCGCCGACAGGAGGCTGGCCACGGCGGAGCTGGACAGGGAGTGCACCGCCGTCAGGTCGACGACGAGCAGCCGGGCTCCGGCGAGCAGGGCGTCGTGCAGGAGCCAACGGGCGTCGGCGAGGCCGTCGGCGAGCAGGGCGTCATCGAGCCGGACGGTCACCACGTCCCCCCGCGATGACGTGTGCGGGGTCCTCGTCGCGAGGGCGTGGGTCATGGAGTCTCCTCGTATCGGTGGATGGCCGGGTCGTCAGCAGCAGGTTGGTCCGCGGACTTTGCGATCCGGCCGCTCACCGCTTTGCGATCTCATGACGACCGGGTGCGCGTGGGGGCATCGACCCGCCCGGGTGGGAGCATCGCCAGCGTGCCGGCCCTCCGTCTTCTCCTCGTCGAGGACGACGACCCGATCCGCACCGCCCTGCGGTGGGCGTTGGAGGACGAGGGCTACGAGGTGGCCGAGGCGGCCAGCGGCGAGGAGGCCGTGCGGCAGGTGTCGGCGGCGGCGCCGGACCTGATGCTCGTCGACCTGATGCTCGGCTCGATGGACGGGTTCGCCGTGATCCGGGAGGTCCGCCGCGACCACGACCTGCCGATCACCGTCGTCAGTGCCCGGGCCGACACCCACGACATCGTGGCCGCGCTGGAGGCCGGCGCCGACGACTACGTCACCAAGCCCTTCCAGGTGAAGGAGATCACCGCCCGGCTGCGGGCGTTGCGGCGGCGCGCGGCATCCACCGGCGGCCAGGGAACACCGGACGCCGGTCCGGCCGAGGTGGTCCTCGACCAGGATCCCGACGCGCCGCTGGTGCTCAAGGCGATGCGGGGCACCGTCCACCGCGGCGAGCAGCAACTGCCGCTGACCCTCACCGAGTTCCGGCTCCTGTGCGAGCTGGCGTCGGCGCCCGGCCGGGTCTTCAGCCGGCAGACCCTGCTCGAGCGGGTCTGGGAGCACGGCTTCTTCGGCGACGAGCGCATCGTCGACGTCCACATCCGGCGGCTGCGCACCAAGGTCGAGCTGGACCCGGGCGCACCGCGGATCGTGGTCACCGTCCGGGGACTGGGCTATCGGCTGGACCCGCAGTGAGGCGTGCCCTCGGGGGACGGGGGCTGCGGGCGCGGATCGTCGTCGGCTTCGCCGCGGGCACGCTGCTCGTGTCCGCGGTCCTGGTGGCCACCACGTGGTTCCTGGCCCGCGGCTACCTGCTCGACCAGCGGGAACGCTCCCTGGTCCGGCAGGCGTTCGTCGATGCCACCGTGCTGGGCAGCCGTCTGGAGACGGCGGGGACCGAGGTGGGTGACCTGCTGGGGGAGATGGTGCCCTCGGGTGGCTCGCAGGTCGTCGTCCGCAGCGGGGGCTCCTGGTACTCCTCCAGCCTGGACGTCGGTGCGCGGGACGTGCCCGAGGACCTGCGGCGGATCGTCGAGTCGGGCGAGCCCGGACGCGTCCGCGTCGACTCGCCCTCCGGCCCTGCGCTGCTGGTCGGAGTCCCGCTTCCCGTCCCGGGCGTGCAGTTCTACGAGCTGTCCCCGTTGACCGAGCTGCAGATGGTGCTGCGCACGCTCGCCGTCGTCCTCGGCGCCGGGGCGCTGACCGCCACCGTCGCGGGTGGTGCGTTCGGTGCGTGGGCCAGCCGGCGCGCCATCTCGCCGCTGGAGCAGGTGGCCGGTGCGGCGATCCGGATCACCGGCGGGGAGCTGACCACCCGGCTGCCGGCCACTGACGACCCCGACCTGGTCGCGATCGTGGCCGCCTTCAACAGCATGGTGGACGCGCTGGCCGCGCGGATCGACCGTGATGCCCGCTTCGTCGGGGACGTCAGCCACGAACTGCGCAGCCCGCTGACCAGCCTCGTCACCAGCGTGGAGGTGCTGGCCACCCGCCGGGGGGAACTGTCCCCTCGGTCCGGGCAGGCGCTGGCCCTGGTCGAACGCGAACTCGGTCGCTTCCGGCGGATGCTCGACGACCTGCTGGAACTGGCCCGCATCGACGGTGCCTCCGCACCGCAGTTCGATCGGCCGGTGTCGCTGACCGCGCTGGTGCGGGAGGTACTCGCTGCCAGCGGGCGTGCCGCGGACCTGCTGACCGCCGATGCCGACGGCGAGACCGCCGTGCTCGGGGACAAGACCGCGCTGGAGCGCGCCGTCGGCAACCTGCTGCAGAACGCCGACCGGCACGCCGGTGGTGCCCGCCGCGTGTCGGTGCACCGACGGGACGGCGCGGTCGTCGTGAGCGTGGACGACGACGGCCCCGGCGTTCCACCGGAAGACCGTGAGCGGATCTTCGAGCGCTTCTCCCGGGGGTCCCGCGCCGCCCGCCGCTCCCTGCCCGGGGTCGGACTCGGTCTCGCCATCGTCGCCGAGACCGCCGCTCGGCACGGGGGAGCGGCGTGGGTCACCACTGCTCCGTCCGGCGGTGCCCGGTTCGTCCTCTCCCTGCCCCGGGTGCAGCAGTGAGGCGAGCCAGGCCGTTCATCGGGGCGGTCCTGCTGGCGGGGCTCGCCGGGTGCGGGGTTCCCATGGGCGCGCCGGCCGAGGCCATCCCGGGCTCGGAGGTGCCTGCGGGGCTGAGCTCACCAGCGGCCACCTCGGTTCCGGTGCCGCCCCCGACGCCGCCCCCGGCGCCGGTGGCCGATCCCGCCCGGGTCTACCTGCTCGGCGCCGACGACGCCCTCGTACCCCGAGCCCGGGCGGTCGCGGGGTCCACGCGGGAGAACCGACTCGAGCGCCTGCTCGACGACCTCGCGGACGGGCCGACGGCCCTCGAGCAGGACCAGCAGTTGTCGACGGCGCTGCCGCCGGACGTCGAGCTGTCGGTCGCCGACGTCGCCGGGGGGACGGCCACCGTCGACATCAGCGGCACCACCGACGCACCGTCCGGGTGGGCCAGCCGCCTCGCGGTGGCACAACTCGTGCTGACCGCCACGAGCGTTCCCGGCGTGGACGACGTCCTGTTGACCATCGATGGCCAACCCGTCGAGGCGCCGCTGCCCTCCGGTGCGCTGACCACCGAGGCGCTCACTCCGGCGGACTACGCGCCGCTCCTCTCGCCGGGCGAGTCCCCACCGTCCTGATCCTCAGGTGGCGCCCCCGGACGCCGCCGCCGTCCGTCGGGGAGGAGCCGACCGGTCCGACGACCGCAGCACGGCGCGACCGGCGGCGAGGCGTCGCACCGCAGGGCGGCTCCAGCTCCCCGAAGGGCCGACCGTCGCGGGCACACGGCTCCACGAACGGAGGCGATCCGCCGGCCGGACACGGAATGCCAGGTCTGGACAGTGGTCTGCTGCGTCATCCGGTCGTCATCCGCGGTCCTCCGCGGTGGTCCGCGCGTGTCAGGTGCGTGACAAACCCCACCGGTTCCCCACCGCGGCGGACCGGACGGGACACCATCGCGAGCAGTCCACACCGGCAGCGACGACGCCGCCGGTGTGGACCCACCGGTAGGCGGGGACGCGGACAACCAGTCCGACGGGTACCGCGCGGTCCCCGTCGGTTCCCCGGTCGGCGCGCCGTCGAGGACGCGACGTCGGGACCCGCCGGCTGCCGCCGCGGCGCGCAGGGGAGACCGAGGTCGGGGCTCGTGCCGCAGCCGACCTCCGCCGGAGCGCGGTCCGTACGCCACAGCCCCCGAGGACACCCTGCAGAGGACGGAGAGCGATGAGCGAGGCCGACAACGCCTGGCGAGTGACCCTGGACGGGCGCCAGCGCGACATCGAGGTCCGCCACGACACGCTGACGGGCGAGATCGTGGTGACCCTCGACGGGAGTGAAGTCGGTGAGGACCGCATGGTCGCCCGCGACAAGGCGGTCGACTTCGCCGTCGGTGACCACGTGGCGGTCGTCTCCGTGGCCTACGCGCAGCTCGGCCTCAGCGCTCGCAGCGCCTTGCACCTCGACGGCCGCTACGTCGAACCGCTGCGCCGCTGACCGGCGGCTGCGCCGCAGTGCCAGCACGCCCGGTCGTAGGGGCGCTGCCGGGTACGACCCGCCGCTGGCCCCTGACGACGGCTACCGCTCCTTCGCAGGCTCCTGACGGGTTCACGGATGGACCAGCCACGGAGCGTGTACCTGCCGGGTCCGCGGAGGTGAGCGGTGCCACTGGCCGGCGGGACGAGCGCGCCGGCCGCTGCCGCGGTGACCTCACGCCGGGGTCAGCTCCGCGCGGCCGCCGGGGCCTCCCGCAGATGGGCCGTCAGCCCGAGCCGGTCGAGTTCCGCGCGGGCGAGGACGTCGTGACGACCGGCCTCCAGATCGCCGACGGGGTCGTCGGTCAGCGTCCGCAGGTGCCGGTAGGGCAGCCGGTCGACGGCACGGTGGGCCAGATACGCCCGCAGACCCTCGTCCGGGGGTGACGAGGCCAACCTGAGTCGCAGGGCACCGACGTCGGCCCGATGGGCGAGGCGGGCCGGGAGGTAGGACCACAGCACCGGGGTCAGCGGGAGCAGCGCGATCGCGACGCCGAGCAGCACGCCCAGCCGCTGCACCGTGACCTCCAGGTCCGCCGCGCCGGCCGACACCTCCTGTGCCGCGGCCCGCACCTCGTCACCCAGCGCTCCGGTGTCGGCGCCGACGAAGGGAAGGCCCCGCAGGGACTGCAGTGCCTCACCGGCCCGGTCGGCGGCGCGGGCGGAGGCCTCGGCCGAGTCGCTCAGCGAGGTCAGCCGGCCGACCTCGTGGCCGGTCCATGCGCCGAGGACGACCCAGAGGACGACCCAGCAGAGCACCAGCCCGTCGAGCAGCCGTAGCCGGGATCGGTCGACGGCACCCAGCACCGAGGTCACGTGGCTCCTCGCTCTCCGGTGGTCGGACGGCTCGACCGTGGCGCTCGTCAGGCCGGAGCCGACGGCCCAGGTCCTGATGGGTCACGGGCCGCCGGCGCGTCGTCCTCGGTGGGGTCCTGGTCGGGGTCGTCGTTGGGGAAGTCGTAGGGCGGCTGGGGGTTCTGTCCCTCCGCGGAGACCATCACGTCGACGGTGACCTCGCCGGCCTCGGCGAAGGTGAAGGTGACGGGAATGGACTGCGAGGAGCGCAGCGACCGGTCGAGGTCGAGCAGGGTCATGTCGGGTGGGCCCTCGACGCCGATGTAGAGGTCGTCGTTGGCGTCCACCTGCAGCGGCAGGCCGGTGCCGTCCTCGGTCTCGACCCGGACCCCGCCGAAGTCCGGTCCGCTGACGTCGACGAGCGAGGCCGGCTCGCCGCCGGAGTTGGTGATCGCCAGGAACAGGCGGGCGTCCTCGCCCTCCTCGTACACGCCATCGAGCGGGTACTCCAGCTGCACCTGGGCCAGGGCGAGGTCGTCGCCGACCCGGACGTCGGGCCCGACCGCGCCGCCGTCGACCTCCTGGCCGGGCTCCTCGAGGGGTGCGTCCTCGTCCAGGCGGTCACCGCAGGCGGTCACCGCCAGCAGCGCACAGGCGGCCAGGACGGACGCGCGGGCGCGGGCCGCGCGCATCGCTCGATGGGTCATCGATACCTCCGGGCGTCGTCTGGGATGGCCCCGGCGCCCCCGCGGGCGACCTCGGAGCCAGTCCGGCTGGCCGGTCGTGGCTGCGGGCGCCGGCATGACCGTTCCCTCTCGCATGGTCGGGGCCCCGCTGGCGGCGGGCCGGTCACACCGTCTTGCTGCCCGCGCCGTCCTGCCGGACGCGGGATCGGCCGGGATGTCACACGACCGTCACGTCCGCCCCGGCCGCCGGACCGGCAGCCGGGGCGGAGGGCGTCCAGACTCCGGTGACATGACCATCGAGGTCTTCGGTCAGGAGATCCGGCTGCTGTTCCTGACGGAGGAGAACGGCACCAAGGTCCTGCTGACCGCCGGGCTGGTGGTCGTCCTCCTGGTGCTGCGCTGGCTCGCCCGCGCCGCGGCCCGTCTGCTGCTCAGGGGCGTGCACAACGAGCAGGCGCGGTTCTGGTCCCGGCAGGGGATCAACCTGGCCGTTGCGCTCGCCCTCCTCTTGGGGGGCCTGTCGATCTGGTTCGACGACCCGGCCCGCCTGGCCACCGGGATCGGGCTGGTCACCGCCGGCCTGGCGTTCGCGCTGCAGAAGGTGATCACCGCGCTCGCCGGCTACCTGGTGATCCTGCGGGGAGAGACGTTCAACGTCGGTGACCGGATCACGATGGGCGGAGTGCGGGGCGACGTGATCGCCCTGGGGTTCATCCGCACCACCATCATGGAGATGGGGCAGCCCCCCGCCGTGCAGCCCGCGGACCCGGCGCAGTGGGTCCGGAGCCGTCAGTACACCGGCAGGGTCGTGACGGTCACCAACGACAAGGTCTTCGACGAGGCGGTCTACAACTACACCCGCGACTTCCCCTACCTGTGGGAGGAGCTGAGTCTCCCCATCCGCTACACCGACGACCGCGGTCGCGCCGAGCAGGTCCTGCTCGACGCCGCCCGGCGGCAGACCGTCGCGGCCGACGACGTGCCGGCGGCTGCGCTGGCCGCGATGCAGCAGCGCTACTTCGTCCGGGAGGCGGACCTGGAACCGCGGGTGTACTGGCGGTTGACAGACAACTGGCTGGAACTGACCGTCCGATTCCTGACCGGGGTGTACGGGGTCCGCGACGTCAAGGACACGATGGCACGGGAGGTCCTCGCCGCGCTCGAGGAGGCCGGCATCGGCCTGGCCTCGGCGACCTTCGAGGTCGTCGGGGTACCGCCGCTGCGGCTGACCCCGGAGACCTGAGCGGAGCGGTGGTGTGGTCGGCTCCGTCCGGCACCTGCCCCACCTGGCCGAGGTGATCGGCCCGACGACTCCGGGTGCCGGGCCGGGGTTGATGACGATTGCGCGACGGCTGGTCGGGCCGGCGCTGACTGGCGTTACGCCTGCGTGACGGTCCTCCCGGACAGCGGATGACCGCTCCGAGGGCGGGCAGGTGGACCGGTGTCACCGATCCGTCCACCTGCCACGGTCGGCAGCCCGGGAGGAAGGCCATGACGCCCACCCCTCGCAGCTGCAGGCGCCCGGGTGCCGCCCGGGTCGCCGCCGCGGCGGTGTCCGCTGTCCTCGCCGCCTGCAGTGAGGCAGTGCCGGTCGACGACGGGGGGCGTCGGGCGAATCCGCCGCGGCGCCGCCCGACGAGGACGGGTCGGTGCCGATGGATGGTGCCCGGCGGGATGTCCCGCACGCACCGAGGGCCCGGTCCGGCGTGACGGCCGGCTCCGCCGATCGACGATCCGAGGAGTGAAGCAGCATGGCCACGAGCATCGAGCAGGACGTCCGGACGCCCGGGCGGATCACCGACCTGGTCCGGTGGGGGCCGGTGGTCGCCGGGGTGGTCATCGCCCTGGGCTTCTTCGCCCTGATGAACGTCCTGTGGCTGGCGTTGGCCTACAGCGTCGACGGCGGTGACGGGAACGGCTGGATCAGCGGCAACCTCGGCTGGTTCATCGGCGTGACCGCGGCCGCGGCCCTGATGCTGGCGGGCTTCCTCGCCGGTCTCCTCTCCGGGCCGCGAGGTGTCGCGGCCGGGGTGACCAACGGTCTCACCGCCTGGGCCCTGCTGTTCGTCCTGTCCCTGACCGCCGTCGTCCCGGGTGCGCTCGACCTCACCGACCAACTGGGCGCCGGTGTGCAGGACGGTCAGGCGACGGTGGGTGGACCACTGGGGACGGCCGGCGGCGGGTTCACCGTCGAGTCGGCGCTGTGGGTGAGCTTCTGGTCCCTGCTGGCCGGCGTGGTGCTGGCCGCACTGGGGGGCATCCTCGGCGGCAAGCTGCGGCGCCCGGTCGTGGAGGCCGAGCGCGACAGCCGCAACTCCGAGCCGCGGACCGTTGCGCCCGCAGCGGCCCCGGCCGCGGGGGTGACCGTGACAGACAACCACGTCGTCGATCGGGACCCGATCGACCGATCCGACGACACCACGGTCGTCACGGAGGACGTCTCGCGTCGTCGTTGAGTCACCTGGGCAGGCGCTGAGGCGGCCTCATCCCTCCTCGGCACGGAGGCACCCGACCGCGTGCGGTCGGGTGCCTCCGTGGTCGCCGGGACCGCGTCCTCCTGGTCGCCGGATCCGCCCGCGGCACCGATCGGGTATCGGGTCAACCGGAGAGCCGGGCTGCGGGCCGACCACGGGCGGCCTCGGTCGCGGCCGTGCCGGTGCCGCCGTCCGTCCGATCGTCCTCGGCGGTGACTCCCGGTGGCGGAGGCAGCCCGTACCCCGCTCCCGACGAGCGAGCAGCGCCGGCTCGGCCGTTCTCACCGCGTGCCGATCGCGGGGTCGGCGCCGCCGACCGGCGTGGAGAGCACGGGACGGGCCACCGCGGTCAGCGGGCGCATCACGCGGAGAACCGCGGAGGCAGGAAGAGCTCGACGGGCGTCTCGGCGTTCGTGTCGGGTGCTCCCTGCCGGTGTCCGGCGGCACCGGGGCACGACGACCGACCGAGGACCTGACTGCGGGCAGGGATCTCTCGGGGGCGGTGGTCCACGGTGAGCGCGCCCGGTCACTCGCCGGGACGCAGCTCGAAGAAGGCGACCTGCGGCGGGGCGTTGATCCGGATGGGGGCCAGGCTGAAGCCGATCCCGCAGGTCACGAACATGCGGTTGCCCGCCGCGCCGTAGCCCTGCGGCGCCCAACCGTCGGCGACGATCCGCTCCTCGCTGGTCAGCGCCAGGTACGCCCAGCGTGGTGTGCCGGGGAGGGCGACCTGGCCGCAGTGGGTGTGTCCGGCGAGGGTCAGCGGGGCGCTGCCCGGCGGCAGCTGCGGGAAGACGGTCGGGTTGTGCACCAGCACCACGCGGGGGGCGTCGTCGGGCACGTCGGCCAGCGCCTGGTCCACGTCGACGAGGCCGGGGGTGTCGGGACCGATACCGACGACGTGCAGCGCCGGTCCGTCCGCACCCGCGGGTCCGGGCACCGGCGCGGCCTCGTTGAGCAGGACCGGCACGCCGGCGCCCTCGAGCGCGGTCGTCAGCTCGTCGGCCGCATCGACGGCGTGGTCGTGGTTGCCGAGGACGGCGAAGGTCGGGATGCCGGAGTCCAGCAGCGGGCCGAGCAGCTCGAGCAGGGTGTCGATCTGCGCCTCGATGCTGGGGTCGGTGCTGTAGACGAAGTCCCCGCCGAGCAGGGCGACGTCGGGCTCGGCGGCGGTGATGGTGGCCACCGCCCGTTCGACCATGCCGGTGTTGGCGAACCACATGCCCAGCTGGAGGTCGGAGACGACCGCCACCTCGGTGCCCGCCAGTTCCTCGCCGACGCGGGGCAGCGGCACCTCGGCGCGCACCTCGTCGAGGACCAGGCGGGGCTCCACGAACACCCCGTAGGCGAGGACCAGCGTCAGCAGGATGCCGAGCGCGGCGCCGATCCGCTTGAGCCAGCGGCTCACGATGCCCTCCGTTCGTCGGTGCCGGCGCGGACCCGGGCCAGCAGGGCGCGCAGCGCGGCGGCCACCGCGCGGGGATGGGTCAGGGGCACCATGTGGCCGGCGCCGGGAACCAGCACCAGCCGGGCCGCGGGTCCGACCCGGTCGGCGAGCCGGCGGGCGGACCTGGCCGCGAGGGTGCCGTCGGAGGTACCGGCGAGGACCAGCACGGGGACCCGACCCAGCACGCGGACGGCAGCGTGCTCGTCGTAGGCCGCGAGGCCGGCCAGGAACGCCGACACCACCGCCAGCGGGGTGGCCGCCCAGAGATCGACCATCGCGGCGACGGCGGGTTCCGGCGGGCCGGTGGCGAACAGCCGCCTGCGCAGCCACCGCCGTCCGATCCGGCTGCGGACCAGACCGGCCCGCTGCAGCACGGGAGCGCCCAGCCACAGCAGCCGGGCGGCCACCGGACCGAGCCCGGTTCGCAGGACGAGGCGGACCGCGGAGGGCAGCACGCCGGCCCGGGCGATCGGATCCGCGGTGTGGACAGCAGGGCCACGCCGGCCACCCGCCCGCCGAGGAGCTCCGGGCGCTCGCGCAGCAGCGCCAGCACCGCCATCCCGCCCAGCGAGTGCCCCGCCAGGACGACGGGTGCGGTGTCCGTGCACGCGTCGAGGATCCGGCCGAGGTCCCGTCCCAGCCGGCGCACGGTGGCCGACCGGGGACCGGCCCATCCGCTGCGGCCGTGCCCGCGCTGGTCGTAGCAGACCAGCCGGACCGGGCTCCGCAGCGCGGTGCGGAGCGGGTCGAACACCGACGAGTCGGCGGCCAGGCCGTGCACCAGGACGACGGTCACCGGCGCGTCGACACGGCCGGTTCGCTCGACGTGCAGCGACACGCCGTCCTCGGTGCGCACACCGCGCGGGTCGCCGTGCCGCCGGCCCGTGAGGTGCCGGGTTCCGCGGAGCCGGAGGACGATGAGAGTCACCGCCGCCGAGGCCGCGGCGAGGGCCGCCCGTCCCTTCATCGCCGGGTCTCCGCTGCCGTCCGCGTGCCCGCCCCGGCCCGGGTACCGCGCCCCGGCGGGGGGAGCAGGAGGCGGGCGCAGGCGGTCACCCACAGACCCCCCAGCAGGAGACCGGCGACGACGTCCGTCGGGTGGTGGGCGGCGACGTACACCCGGCTGGTCCCGACGGTGAGCGCGACGACGACGGGTAGGGCGAGCACCGCCCAGCCCCCGCGTCCCCGCCCGTAGGAGAGGACGAGTGCCGCGGCCGCGCCGTAGGCGGCCGCGGCGGCGGCCGCGTGACCCGAGGGCCAGCTGGCGCCGGTCGGGAGACCCGAGGTGAGGTCGGCGACGGCCGGGCGCACCCGGTCGACGACCTGCGCGGTGATCCAGTACAGGACGACCTCGCCGGCCAGTGTGGTGGTGACGAACACGACCGGTCGCCAGCACGCGACCACGGCCAGGGCCAGCGTGGCCAGGACGAGGCCCAGGGCGACCACGATCCGGGTGCCGGCCAGGGAGCTCACCGTCTCCATGGCGGTGGTCAGCCCGCTGCTGCGGATCTCCACGAACCAGGCGACGACACCGCGGTCGACCCGGCCCAGCCAGGTGGTCGGCAGGAGGCCGGTCACCAGCAGGCCGAGCCCGGTGAGCAGTCCGGCCAGCACGAGCGCGACGACGGCGAGCCGGGCCGGGGGGGGGGGGGGGGGGGGGGGGGGGGGGGGGGGGGGGGGGGGGGGGGGGGGGGGGGGGGTGGGGGGGGGGCGGGGGGTGGGTCGGGGGGGGGGGGGGG
>NZ_JBJGYY010000030.1:0-52623 GCF_054050235.1 Geodermatophilus sp. SYSU D00696
GGGCGCGCCGGCGCGCACCGGCGGCGGGCCCGAGCGCAGCGGCGGGCGGCCCACCCCGGGCGAGGGCTCCGCGTCGTCGGCCTGGGCGTCGCTGCGGATGTCGATGCGGCAGCCGGTCAGCCGGGCGGCGAGGCGGGCGTTCTGCCCCTCCTTGCCGATGGCGAGCGAGAGCTGGTAGTCGGGGACGACCACCCGCACGGCCCGGGCCTTGGGGTCGACCAGGGTCGCGGAGTCCACCCGCGCCGGGCTGAGCGCCGAGGCGACGAAGGTGGCCGGGTCGTCGGACCAGTCGACGATGTCGATCTTCTCGCCGTGCAGCTCGCTCATGACGTTGCGCACCCGCTGGCCCATCGGCCCGATGCAGGCGCCCTTGGCGTTCAGGCCGGGGACGGACGTGCGGACGGCGATCTTCGAGCGGTGGCCGGCCTCGCGGGCCACGGCGACGATCTCGACGCTGCCGTCGGCGATCTCGGGGACCTCGAGGGCGAACAGCTTGCGGACCAGGTTGGGGTGGGTGCGCGAGACGGTCACCTGCGGGCCGCGGTAGGTGCGGGCGACCGACACGACGTAGGCGCGCAGCCGGCTGCCGTGCGGGTAGCGCTCGCCGGGCACCTGCTCGGCGGCCGGGAGCACCGCCTCGACCTTGCCGATGTCGACCAGGACCGAGCCCTGCGCGTTGCGGCGGGCGTCGGCCTGGACCACACCGCTGACGATGTCGCCCTCCTTGCCCGCGTACTCGCCGAAGGTCTGCTCGTGCTCGGCGTCGCGGAGCCGCTGGACGATGACCTGCTTGGCAGTGCTGGCCGCGATCCGGCCGAAGTCCGACGGGGTGTCGTCCCACTCGCGCACGACCTCGCCGTCGGCGCCGAGCTCCTGGGCCAGCACCGCGACCTCGCCGCTCTTGCGGTCCACGTGGACCCGCACGTGCTTGGCGGCGCCGTCGGCGTGCCGGTAGGCGGTCACCAGCGCCGTCTCGATCGCCTCGATGACCGTGTCGACGGGGATGCCCTTCTCCCGCTCGACCGCCTTGAGGGCGGTCACGTCGATGTTCACTGTCCTCCTCCGTCGTCGCCCTCGTCGTCGTCCGCGTCCACCGGCTCGTCGTGCACGTCGTCGTGCACGTCGTCCTGCGCGTCGTCGTGCGCGTCGTCCTGCGCGTCGTCGTCGCGGCCGGGCCGCCCGAACTCGACCTGCACCCGGCCGGCGCCCAGCTCCGCCCACGGCACCTGCCGCTCGACGGGCGGCTTCTTCCGCGCGCCGGGCTTGCCCGGCTTCTCGACCGCGAGGGTGACCCCCGCGTCGTCGACGGCGGTGACCCGGCCGGTCACCTGCTCGGCCGAGCCGGCCGGGCCGACGGCGACCGTGACCAGCCGGCCGGTGTTGCGCCGCCAGTGCCGCGGCTCGGTCAGCGGCCGGTCGACGCCGGGGCTGGTCACCTCGAGCACGTAGGGCGCGCGGCCGAGCTCGCCGTCGTTGCGGTCGAGCACGGCCGAGACCGCGCGGCTGACCTCGGCGACGTCGTCGAGGGACACGCCCTCGTCGCGGTCGACGACGACCCGGACGACGCTGCGCCGGCCGGCGGGGGTGACGACCAGCTCCTCCAGGTCGTACCCGGCCTCGGCGACGACCGGCTCGATCCAGCCCGCCAGCCTCGTGGCGGCCGGGTCCTGCTGTCGCGTGGCGGACACGGGCTCCCCTCCCCTCCTGCACCGGTCGGAGCTCGTGCTCGGCGGACCGCACCCCGGGGACCGCGGACGGCGGCGCGCACGCCTTCCGGCGGCGTACCCGGGAAGAGGTCAGGCTACCGCTCCCCCACCGCGTCGGCCCCGGCCGCTCCGGGCCCGCGGCCCACGGCGGGCGGCCCGCCCGTCGCTGCCGGGGGCGGGACGGGGCGCCTGGGAGGATGGCCGTGATGTCCACCTCCTCCCCCGCCGGGTTCTCCCGGCGCCGCCTGCTGGCCGGCGCCGCCGGCCTGGCGATGCTGGCGGCCGGGTGCACCTCCGGCGGATCGGCCGGCGGGGCGGCCGGCGCCGGGCGCACCGCGGCGCAGGACGACCGGCTGGCCGGCCAGCTGCCCGTGCAGGAGGCGGTGGTGGCCGCCTACGACGCCGCCGCGGCCGCCGACCCCGCCCTCGGCGGCCGGGTGGCGCCCCTCGCCGGGCAGGCCCGCACGCAGTTGGACCGGCTGCGGGCGGCGGTCCCCACGGCCACCGCCACGGCGACGGCTCCCCCGCCCGCGCCACCGGCCGGTACGGACGTGACGGGCTGGCTGCGCGAGCAGGTGGCCGCGGCCGCCGCCTCGCACGCCGGCGCCTGCCTGGAGGTCTCCGGCGGCCGGGCGGCGCTGCTGGGCTCCGTGGCGGCCGGGCTGCGGGGCCACGAGGCCGCGCTGGCGTCCGGAGGACCCGCGTGAGGGAGGACCGACGTGGCCGGTGACGGGGCCCCCGCCGGGGGCGAGGACGGCGCCCTGCGGGAGGCGCTGGCCGCCGAGCACGCGGCGGTGTGGGGCTACGGCGTCGTCGGCGCGGCGCTGCCACCCGGCGGGCGCGCCGCCGCGGTCGGCGGCGAGCAGGCCCACCGCGACCTCCGCGACCGGCTGGCCGCGCTGGTCGACGAGCGCGGCGCGGACCCGGTGCCGGCGGGGGCCGGCTACGAGCTGCCGTTCCCGGTGCTGTCCCCCGTCGACGCCGCCACGCTCGGCGCCGTCCTGGAGGAGGGCGTGTCGGAGAGCCTGGTGGCGCTGCTCGGCGCCGCGGAGGAGCTGGACGTGCGCCGGCTCGCACTCGACGCACTGGCGGCCGCGGAGGTCCGCGCCGTCGCCTGGCGCGCCGCGGCCGGGCGGCCGGAGACCACCACGGCGCTGCCGGGCATCGACTCGTAGGCGGACTCGTAGGCGTCAGAGGCCGCCGAGGAAGGCGTCGGTGACGGCGACCGCGGTGCTGCTCGACCCGCCGCCCTCGACCAGCGTCGCGAAGGCGATGTCCCCCTGGGGCCCGGCGAGCTGGTAGCCCATGAACCAGCCGTGGGCGTCCGGCGGGGTGTTGCTGCCGAACTCCGCGGTACCGGTCTTGCCGTGGACCTCGCCGCGGTCGCCGAGCTCGGTCGCCGTCCCGCTGAGCACCACCTGGCGCATCATCGGCCGCAGCTGGTCGAGCACCGCCGGTCCCGGCCCCTCCGGCGCGGCGCCGGCGGGCTCGGCGCCCACGACCTCGACCGGCCCGGCCGGCGTGCCGCTGGCGATGCCGGCGGCCACCAGCGCCAGCTGCGCCGGGCTCATCAGCACCTCGCCCTGGCCGATCGCGTTCGCCGCCTTGGTCGTCCCGGTGGAGTCGGAGGGGACGCTGCCGGAGAACACCTCGACCGGCAGCCGCCAGTCGCTGCCCACGCCGTAGGAGGCGGCCGCGGTGGCCAGGGCGTCGTCGGGGAGCTGCAGGCCGGCCTGGATGAAGGTCGTGTTGCACGACTGCGCGAAGGCCTCGGTGAAGGGGACGGTGCCGAGGTCGAAGCGGTCCTGGTTCTCGAACTCGCGGCCGTCGACCGCCGTCGTCCCCGGGCAGGGCACCGCCGCGTCGGGGGTCACCGTCCCCGCCGACAGCAGCGCCGTGGCCGTGATCGCCTTCATGCTCGACCCGGGCGGGTACTGCCCGGTGAGCGCGTTGCCGGCCGCTGCGGCCTCGTTGGCGGACACGGCCAGGACCTCGCCGGTGCCCGGCCGCACGACGACCAGGTGGGTGGGCAGCGGCTGGGTCGCGACGGCCGCGTCGGCGGTCTCCTGCAGCTCGCGCACGATCGGCGTCTGCAGCGGCCGGCCGGGAACGGGCTCGACGGCGGCCACCTCACGGCCGGGGTCGCCGGTGGCCTCGTCGGTGCTCGCCACCGAGACGGTGAAGCCGGGGGTGCCGGTGAGCTGCTCCTGGAAGGCGCGCTGCAGCCCCGACAGGCCGAGCTCGTCGCCGGCGGCATAGGCGGCGACCCCGTCGGTGGTGGTCTCCTCGATCACCTCGGCGGTGGCGTCGCCCACCCGGCCCAGCAGCGCGGCGGCGAACCGGGGGGACGGGGCGAGCAGCCGGGTGTCGGTGGGGAACACAGCACCGGGCAGGTCGAACACCTGCGCGCGGATGGCCTCGAAGTCCGGCCGGCGCAGGGTGATGACCGGGACGAACTGGCCGGGCGGGGCCGCCTGGACGTCGGCGGTGATCTCCTCGGCCGCGACGCCGGTGGCCGCCGAGAGCGCGGCCGCCAGCCCCGGCAGGTCGGTGACCTGGGCGGGGTCGACGCCCACGTTGACCACCTCGGTGGGCGTGAACAGCGGCCGGCCGGCGGCGTCGGTGATCGCGGCGCGCTCGGGCAGCGACCGGGCCAGCTGCAGGCGCTGGCCCTCCCCGAGCTCGGGGTGCACGAGCGTCGGCGCGGCCACGACCTGCCAGCCCTCGTCGGCCTCGCGCAGCTCCAGCGCGGCGTCGTAGGTCCAGTCGGGGGCGGCGGCGAGGTCCCAGGTGGCGGTCCAGCCGGCGGTGGCGGTGCCGTCCTCGACCGTGACGTCCCCGAGGTCGGCGGACAGGGTGGCCCCGGGGAGGTCGGCGGCGGTCTGCTCGAGCAGCGCGGTGGCCGCGGCGGGGTCGCTGGTGGCCTCGGCCGCGGCACCGGTGTCCCCGCCGGCCCAGTCGTCGAGGAAGGCCTGCGCGGCGGCGCGGACGTCGTCCTCGGAGCTGCCCGAGCAGGCCACGAGGACCGGCGCCGAGAGGAGGGTGAGGACCGTGCCGAGGACCGCCGTGCGTCGTGCTGCCACGTCGGCACACCCTGTCAGACCGCGCCGATGATCCGCGGGAGGCTCAGAAGAGGACGCTGGCGTAGCAGCCGACCTCGCGGAAGCCGACGCGGCGGTACACCGCGCGGGCCGGGGCGTTGTAGTCGTTGACGTAGAGGCTCACGACCGGCGCGATCGAGGTCCGGGCGTACTCGACGACGGCGGCCATGCCGGCGGCGCCGATCCCCCGGCCGCGGGCCTCGGGCGCGGTCCACACGCCCTGCACCTGGCACACCGCGCGCGACACCGCCCCGATCTCGGCCTTGAACAGCACCCGGCCGTCCTCGATCCAGGCCAGCGACTGGCCGGCGCGCACGAGGTCCTCGACCCGCGCCCGGTAGCCGGCGCCGCCGTCGACCCGCAGCGGGCTGACCCCGACCTCCTCGGTGAACATCGCCACCGAGGCCGGCAGGAGGACGTCGACCTCGGCCGGCCGGACCGGCCGCACCCGCGGCTCGGGCACCACCGCCGGCGGGCCCTCGATGGCCAGCAGCGGCTGCCGCGGCCGGTGGTCGCGGGCCGGACCCCAGGAGGGCTCGAGCAGCTCCCACAGCGGGCCGACGGCGGCGGCCGGGCCGACGATCGTCGAGCAGCGCCGGCCGGCCCGGCGGGCCCGATCGGCGAAGGCGGTGGCGGCGGCCCGCTCGGCGCCGGGGACGGCGAACGGGATCAGGTTGGCCCCGGCGAGGCAGACCGCGTCGAGGGTGCGGCCGCTGCCGATGCCCCACAGCGGCGCGCCCAGCGCGGCCGGGCCGGTGCCGGCCGCCTCGACCCGGCCGGCGAGGACGCAGGCCGCGACCGGGTCGGCGGACAGCAGCCGGCGGACGGCCGGCTCGTCGCCCTCGTCGAGGACGCGAGCCGTCGGGGTGGTGGGGCGGGTGGACGACCCGGTCGAGCGGAGCACGGTGGGAGCGGAGGGTCAGGAGACGGTGACGACGGGCGGGCCGGAGGGGACGCCGTCGTCGAGCTGCTCACCGGCGATCCGCATGGCCTCCTCGATGAGCGTCTCGACGATCTGCGACTCGGGCACGGTCTTGACGACCTGGCCCTTCACGAAGATCTGGCCCTTGCCGTTGCCCGAGGCCACCCCCAGGTCGGCCTCGCGGGCCTCGCCGGGACCGTTGACGACGCAGCCCATCACCGCGACCCGCAGCGGCACCTCCAGCCCGTCGAGGCCGGCGGTGACCTCGTCGGCGAGCTTGTAGACGTCGACCTGCGCGCGCCCGCAGGAGGGGCAGCTGACGATCTCCAGGCCGCGCTGGCGCAGGTTGAGCGACTCGAGGATCTGCGTGCCGACCTTCACCTCCTCCGCGGGCGGGGCGGAGAGGGAGACGCGGATGGTGTCGCCGATGCCCTGGGACAGCAGCGCACCGAAGGCGACGGCGGACTTGATCGTGCCCTGGAACGCGGGGCCGGCCTCGGTGACGCCCAGGTGCAGCGGGTAGTCGCACTGCGCGGCGAGCAGCTCGTAGGCGCGGACCATGACCACCGGGTCGTTGTGCTTGACCGAGATCTTGATGTCGCGGAAGTCGTGCTCCTCGAACAGCGAGCACTCCCACAGCGCCGACTCCACGAGCGCCTCGGGGGTGGCCTTGCCGTACTTGGCCAGCAGCCGCTTGTCCAGCGAGCCGGCGTTGACGCCGATCCGGATCGGGATGCCGGCGGCCTTGGCCGCCTTGGCGATGTCGCCGACCTTGTCGTCGAACTTCTTGATGTTCCCCGGGTTGACGCGGACCGCCGCGCAGCCGGCGTCGATCGCGGCGAACACGTAGCGCGGCTGGAAGTGGATGTCGGCGATGACCGGGATCTGCGACTTCCGCGCGATGATCGGCAGCGCCTCGGCGTCGTCGGTGTCGGGGACGGCGACGCGCACGATCTGGCAACCCGACGCGGTGAGCTCGGCGATCTGCTGCAGCGTCGCGTTGACGTCGGCGGTCTTGGTCGTCGTCATCGACTGCACGCTGACGGGGTGGTCGCTGCCGACGCCGACGTCGCCCACCATCAGCTGGCGGGTCTTGCGCCGGGGCGCGAGGACGGGCGGGGGCAGTGCGGGCATGCCGAGACCGACGGAGGTCGCCATGCCTGCGAGTATCCCCGGTCCCACGGGGTCGGTGCCGACGACTACTGGAGTGTGATCGGGTTGACGACGTCGGCGACGAGCAGCAGCCCGGACAGGGCGATGAACAGGCCCGCCACCACGTAGGCGACCGGCATCAGTCGCGCGATGTCGAACGGGCCGGGGTCGGGGCGGCCGCGCAGCCGGGCGACGACCGAGCGGGCCTTCTCGTACAGCGCACCGGCCACGTGCCCGCCGTCGAGCGGGTAGATCGGCAGCAGGTTGAACAGGAACAGCACGAGGTTCACGCTGGCCAGCAGGCTCAGGAAGAAGCTGAGCTTCTCCGCGCCGCTGAACTCCTGGATGGCGAACACCTCGCCGGAGATCCGGCCGACGCCGACGACGCCGATCGGCCCGTTCTCGTCGCGCTCCTCGCCGAGGAAGGCCGCGCGGAACAGCTGCGGGACCTTCTCGGGGATCTCGACGAGCCGCTGCACCGACTGGCTGACCACCATGCCGAAGTAGCCGGGCAGGTCGGCGACGGACTGGCGGGCGAAGCCGACCACCGGACCGACGCCGAGGTAGCCGGCGGTGACGGTGCCGTCCTCGGTCGCGACGACGTTCTCGATCGGGGTGACGGTGAGCTCGCGGGCCGCGCCGTCGCGCTCGACGGTGAGCGCCAGCGGCTCCCCCGCCGAGCCGCGGATCGCCTGCTGCACCACGGTCCAGCTGTCGTGGGCGGTGGGGTCGACCGCCCGGCCGTCGATCGCGACGATCGTGTCGCCCGGGCGCAGGCCGGCCTCGGCCGCGGGGCTGGCCACCGGCCGGGCACAGTTCGCGCTGCCCTCCTCGCAGACCTGCCCGGCACCGGCGCCGCTGGTGACGATCGGGATGTCGCACACGTCCCGGCGCTCGGCCTCGGCGACGGCGATGCTCTCGGCGCCCGCGGGCACGACGCAGGCGGGGACGGTCTGCACCTGGGTGGTGATGACGTTGGTGCCGATGGCGGTGAGCGTGATCGTGAAGAACAGGACCGCCAGGACGAGGTTGTGCAGCGGGCCGGCGGCCATGACGATCACGCGCTGCCACCAGGGCTTGGCGTAGAACACGCGGCCGGCGTCGCTGGGCCGGACGTCGTTGAGCGCCTGGCCGCGCACCTCGGCGATGAAGCTGCGCATCCGGGTGGCGCGGACGCTCTCGCCCTCCTCGGCCGGCGGGATCATGCCGACGATGCGGACGTAGCCGCCGAGCGGGATGGCCTTGATGCCGTACTCGGTCTCGCCGCGGCGGCGGGAGAACAGCGTGGGGCCGAAGCCGACCATGAACTGCGGCACCCGCATGCCGAACTTCCGGGCCCACCAGAAGTGACCGGCCTCGTGGAACGCGATGGAGGCGAGCAGCCCGACGAAGAACGCGGCGATGCCGAGGACGGTCAGCAGGGTGCTCAGCTCGGGCCTCCGACGAGGGCGGCGCGGGCGTGCTGCCGGGCCCACCGTTCGGCGGCCAGCACGTCGTCCACGCAGGTGGGGGCGCCGAGGTCCGGCGCGTCGTCGAGGGTACGCGCGACCAGGCCCACGACGTCCGGGAAACGCAGCCGGCCGGCGAGGAACGCCGCGACCGCCTCCTCGTTGGCGGCGTTGAACACCGCCGGGACGACGCCGCCGGCCTCGCCCGCGGCGCGCGCGAGCCGGACCGCCGGGAACGCCTCCTCGTCGAGCGGCGCGAACTCCCAGGTGCTCGCCGTCGACCAGTCCAGCGCCGGCTGCACGTGCGGCAGCCGGTCGGGCCAGGCCAGTGCCAGCGCGATCGGCAGCCGCATGTCCGGCGGGCTGGCCTGGGCGATGGTGGCGCCGTCGGCGAAGGTGACCATCGAGTGCACGATCGACTGCGGGTGCACGACGACGTCGATGTCGGCGTAGGGGACGCCGAAGAGCAGGTGGGCCTCGATGAGCTCGAGGCCCTTGTTGACCAGGGTCGCGGAGTTGATCGTCACGACCGGGCCCATGTCCCAGGTCGGGTGCGCCAGTGCCTGCTCGCGCGTGACGTCGGCGAGGTCGGCGGCGCTGCGGCCGCGGAACGGCCCGCCGCTGGCGGTGAGCACCAGCCGGGCCACCTCGCTCCGGTGCCCGCCGCGCAGGCACTGCGCCAGCGCGGAGTGCTCGGAGTCGACCGGCACCAGCTGGCCGGGCCCGGCCGCCGCGGTGACCAGGTCGCCACCGGCGACCAGCGACTCCTTGTTGGCCAGGGCGACGACGTTGCCCGCCCGGAGCCCGGCCAGCGTGGGGCCCAGGCCGATCGAGCCGGTGATGCCGTTGAGGACGACGTCGGCGGGGCGGGCGGCCAGCTCCTCGGCGGCGCGCGGCCCGGCGAGGATCTCCGGCAGCGCGTACTCGCCCCTCGCCCAGCCGCGCTGCGACGCGGCGGCGTAGAAGGCCAGCTGCAGGTCCTGCGCGGCGGTGGCCCGCGCCACGGCCACGGTGCGCACGCCGAGGGTCAGCGCCTGCTCGGCCAGCCGGGCGACGTCGCCGCCGCCGGCGGCGAGTGCGGTGATCCGCAGCCGGTCGGGGTTCTGCTCGGCGACCGCGATCGCCTGCCGGCCGATCGAGCCGGTCGAGCCCAGCACGGTGACCTCGCGCGGCTCGCTCATGCCCTGATCCTCCCCGACGCGCCCGGCGTACAGCATCCGACCTCGCCCGGTGGTGGCCGGTCCCGGCTGGCAGGATGGGCCTCGTGAGCGAGCAGCACGGTCCCGGGGTCCGCCAGCACAACCCCGCCACCACGCGGGTCAACCAGCCCAACCGCGAGGAGGGCGTCGTCCGGGCCGGGGAGCACCCGATCGAGGAGGAGCGCCCCGAGGACTGGGGCTGGCACGGCCGCGCCGGCAAGTGGGCGCAGATCGTCGGCTGGCTGATGACCCTGGCGATCCTGTCCTACCTGTGGGGCAACCACGAGGCCCGCATGGAGGACCTCTGGCTGCTCGCCATCGCCGGGCTGATGGCCGGCTCGCTCCTGTGGGACCTGCGGCGCAAGCGCACGGCCTGGCGCCCCTAACAGAGGATCGTTCCGGCACCCCACGCGACCCGGTCCGGCTCTGCCGGGCCGGGTCGACGCGTCTCAGGTGGCCGTGACCCCGATCGCCGCGCCGACGGCGTAGGTGATCCCCGCGGCCAGCGCACCGAACAGCAGCTGCCGCAGCCCCGCGTACCACCAGGCCCGCGGGGTGAAGCGCGAGGACAGCGCCCCGGCGGCGAACAGGCCGATCCCGCCACACAGCAGCGCCACCCACAGCAGCGAGAAGCCGAACAGGAAGGGCAGCAGCGGGACCACCGCCCCGGTGGCGAAGGTGAGGAACGACGACACCGCCGCGGTCCACGGCGAGGGCTTGTCGGCCGGGTTGAGCCCGAGCTCCGCGACCACGTGCAGTCGCAGCGCGGTGTCGGGGTCGCGGTGCAGCTGGACGGCCACCTGCCGGGCCAGGTCGGCGTCGACGCCGCGGGCCCGCATCATCTCGACCAGCTCCGCGAGCTCACCGCCCGGGTTGCGCTCGAGCTCGCGCCGCTCCTTCTCCACCTCGAGGTCGAGCTGCTCGTTCTGCGTGCGCACCGAGGTGTACTCCCCCAGCGCCATGGAGATGGCGCCGGCGACCAGGCTCGCCACCCCGGAGAGCACGATCGCGCGGGACGAGGCACCCCCGCCGCCGACGCCGGCCACCAGCGCGGTGTTGGTCACCAGCCCGTCCATGGCGCCGAAGACGGCGGCCCGCAGCCACCCGCCCGAGACGTCGGCGTGGCTGTGCTCGTGGGCCTCGGCGGCCGGCGCCTCCGAGCTCACCCGTCGGCCTCGGCGCCCAGCTCCACCGGCGGCTCCAGGGACGGCGCGGGGACGGCCACGGCGGGGACGCCCTCGACCCGGTCGGCCGCGGCCAGCTGCCCGCAGGCGCCGTCGATGTCCTGACCGCGGGTGTCGCGCACCGTCGTCGGCACCCCCGCGGCGCGCAGCCGCGCGACGAACTCCCGCTGCGCGGGCAGCGGGCTGGCGTCCCAGGGGCTGCCCGGCGTCGGGTTCAGCGGGATGAGGTTCACGTGCGCGCGCTTCCCGGCCAGCAGGCGGCCGAGCAGGTCGGCCCGCTCGGGCTGGTCGTTGACGTCGCGGATGAGCGCGTACTCCACCGAGTACCGGCGGCCGGTGCGGGCGGCGTAGGCGTCGGCGGCCTCGACCACCTCGGCCACCTTCCACCGGGTGTTGATCGGCACCAGGGTGTCGCGCAGCTCGTCGTCGGGCGCGTGCAGGCTGACCGCCAGGGTGACGTGCAGCCCCTCCTCGGTGAGCCGCCGGATGGCCGGGACGACGCCGACGGTGGAGACGGTCACCGAGCGCTGGGACAGACCCAGGCCGTGCGGTGCCGGCGTCACCAGGGCGTCGAGCGTCCTGCGGACCCGCGCGTAGTTGGCCAGCGGCTCGCCCATCCCCATGAAGACGACGTTGGACAGCCGCCCCGGCCCGCCGGGGACCTCGCCGTCGGCCATCGCCGCGGCCGCCGCGACCGCCTGGCCGATGATCTCCGCGGCCGAGAGGTTCCGGGTGAGCCCGTTCTGGCCGGTCGCGCAGAAGGGGCAGGCCATGCCGCAGCCGGCCTGGCTGGAGATGCAGACGGTGGCCCGGTCGGGGTAGCGCATGAGCACGCTCTCGACCAGCGCGCCGTCGTGCAGCCGCCACAGGGTCTTGCGGGTGCGTCCCCCGTCGGCGCTCAGGGTGCGCACGGGGGTCAGCAGCCCCGGCAGCAGGGCCTCACCGAGGGTCTCGCGCACGGCGGCGGGCACGTCGGTCATCCGCGCCGGGTCGGTGACCCCGCGGAAGTAGTGCCGGGCCAGCTGGTCGGCGCGGAACGCCGGCTGCCCGAGCTCGGTGACGGCGGCGCGGGCCTCCTCGCGGGTGAGGTCGGCGAGGTGACGCGGCGGCTTGCCCCGGCGGGGGGCGTCGAAGACGAGCGGCAGGGCAGTCATGGCATCCCCATCGTCCCACCCGCGTGCGCGCTCCGGGCCGCTGCGCGGGTGAGGTCGCTCGCTCAGGACGGCGGCAGCAGGACGTCCAGCAGGGTCGGCGGCGAGGTGACCGGGGTCTGCGAGCCGGTCCCGGTCGTGTCGGTCGAGCCCCCATCACCGGTGGCCCCGGTCCCCGGATCGACCGTGGTGTCCTCCGTCGGCGTCTGCGGGTCGGTCCCCGGATGGATCGGACCCGTTCCCGGGTCCAGCGGATCGGTCGGGCCCGTTCCCGGATCGGTCACCGGATCGGTGCCGCTGCCGTCTTCCACCGGCTCCTCCGTCGGGGCCTCCCCGGACTCGTCAGCAGGTTCCTGGGGCGTGACCACCGGCCCCGCGATGGGAGCCGCCTCCGGCGCCACGGGCGGCGCGGGCTCCGGCGGCGGGGGCGGCGCGTCGGGCAGCACCTGGGCGACCACCGCGGGCAGCGGCGCCTCGGCGGCCGGGGTGGGCACCGGCGCGGTGGCGCGGGGAGCGGCCCTGGATGGCGTCACCGGGGTGGGACGGGCCGTCCGCTCCGCGGTCGTCGGCACCGGGGCGCTGCTCGTCGGGGCCGCCGAGACCGCGTCGGCGATCCCCGAGGGGCGGACGGGGCGCAGGGCCGGGGTGGGTGTGGCCACCGCGCTCGGCGGCGACTGCACGGCCGACGACGGCGTCGGTCCGGAGGACGACGTCTCCATCAGGGCGGCGCCCGCGACGCCGCCGATGGCGAACAGGCCGACCAGCACGGCGAGACCCATCCGGCGTCGCGGCCGCACCTGCGGTCGCACCACGACGCGCGGCACCACGGTCCCGCCGACGGGGTTGCCGTCGAAGGGGGTCGGCGCCGCCACGTCGAGCCCGTCGGACACCTCGGGCATCGTGGGCTCGTCCGCTCCCCCGGGGGCGTCCGCCTGCTCGGGGTCCTCCGCCTGCTCGGGGTCCTCCGCCTGCTCGGGGTCCTCCGCCTGCTCGGGGTCCTCCGCCTGCTCGGGCTCGTCCGGTTCCTCGCAGACGGGAGCGACCTCGGGCGCGACGGCGGCCTCGGCCGCGTGCTGTCCGCCGTCGGCCGCGAGGGCGGCGCCCTCGGTGCCGCCCTCCTCCGGAGCGTCCTCCGGCCGGACCGGCTCGGCCGATTCGGTCAGCCACCCGGGCAGCCAGTGCTGCCAGTCCTCGTCCGCCGGCGGGAGCGGTACCTCGGTCACCGGGATGTCGTCCTCCTGCTGTGCCGTCATCCCACCTCGCAGTCACGGTTGGTCATGTTGCGCTCACCCCGTGGAGTCATCGTGCCCGACGGAGGGGCCCGGGTGCCGGAGGCGCGGCCAGCTAGCGTCGGCCGGGTGATCCCGGCCGAGGAGACGCCCGTCCCGCTCGACAGCGTCGGCGTCGGCCCGTGGGAGGGCCCGTGGCCCGAGGACCCCCGCTACGACCCGGAGCTGCTCGCCTCCGGCGACCGGCGCAACGTCATCGACCGGTACCGCTACTGGACCGTCGAGGCCATCGTGGCCGACCTCGACCCGCGCCGGCACGCCTTCCACGTCGCCATCGAGAACTGGCGGCACGACCTCAACATCGGCACCGTCGTGCGCACCGCGAACGCGTTCCTGGCCGCCGAGGTGCACGTCGTCGGGCGCCGGCGGTGGAACCGCCGCGGCGCGATGGTCACCGACCGCTACCTCTCGGTGCGGCACCACCCCGACGCCGCGGCGCTGGGCGCCTGGGCGCGCGACGCCGGCCTGCCGGTGCTGGCCGTCGACAACCTGCCCGGTGCCCGGCCGCTGGAGACCGCGGCGCTGCCCCGGGCGTGCGTGCTGCTGTTCGGCCAGGAGGGCACGGGGCTGTCGGAGGAGGCACGGGCGCTGGCGGGCGAGGTGCTGTCGATCGCCCAGTTCGGCTCCACCCGCTCGATCAACGCCGGCGTCGCGGCGGGCATCGCGATGCACGCGTGGATCCGGCAGCACGCCGGCCCGGAGCGGGGCTGAGCGCCCGGGTGCCGACCACGGCCCGGTGCGCCAGGCTCGGCGGGGTGAGCCGACTCGACGACGTCGACCTGTCCGCCCAGCTGTCCAAGAAGGACGGCAAGCAGCAGCTGGCCCAGGCCCAGCGGCGGCTGGTGCACCTGCGCCTGCTGCTCGGCGGTCAGATCGGGTCCGGCGAGCTGGGTCCGCCGCTGTGCGTGCTGTTCGAGGGCTGGGACGCCTCGGGCAAGGGCGGGGCGATCAAGCGGCTGGTCGACGAGCTCGACCCGCGGCACGTGCGGGTCGCCCAGTTCGCCGCTCCCTCCTACGACGAGAAGCGGCACCACTTCCTGTGGCGCTTCTGGCCGGTGCTGCCCGGCTGGGGCGGCATGGCCGTGCTCGACCGCACCTGGTACGGCCGCGTGCTGGTGGAGCGGGTCGAGGGCTTCGCGACCGACGAGCAGTGGCAACGCGCCTACCAGGAGATCGTCGACCTGGAGACCACGCTGGCGGCCGAGGGCACCGTGCTGGTCAAGTTCTGGATGCACGTCTCCCCCGAGGAGCAGCTGCGCCGTTTCGAGTCCCGCCGCGACGACCCCTACCGCGCGTGGAAGCTCACCGACGAGGACTGGCGCAACCGCGACAAGCGGGAGGCCTACGAGGACGCGGTCGAGGAGATGCTCGAGCGCACCGACCACCCGGGCGGGCCGTGGACGGTCGTGCCGGCCGACGACAAGCGGTACGCGCGGGTAGCCGTCGTCCGCACGGTGAACGCGGCGGTCGAGTCGGCGCTGGCCGCTCGCGGTGTCGACCCGGACGCGCCGCCCGCGTGAGCCCGCTGGTCTGCCCCTGCGACCCGGCGGACTGGCGCGCCGCACTCGACACCGGCGTCCTCGGGCCGGGCGCACCGCTGTGCCCCCCGGAGCAGGTGCACCGGCTGACCGCCCGGCTGTACCCGGGCCGGCGGGACCTGGTGCTGCTCGTCGCCGACCCGGCACGGCTGCCGGCCCGCTCCGGGCCCACCGGGGACGGGGAGGGTGAGGTGGACGCCGGGCCGGTGCCGGCGCACGCGGTGGTCGCCGTGGTCCCGTACCGGCCGCCGTCGCAGCCCGTGCTCCCCGCACCCGGGGACGCCCTGGGCCGCGCGCTGGCGCTGTCGCTGTCGGTGCGGACCCGCCGGGCCGCCGAGGTCCGGGACGTGCCCGGCGGGGTGGCGGTGCTCGACCCGCGCTACGCGCACTCCCGGGACGACAACCGGCTGGTGCTCGGGCAGCCGGTCGACGAGGACACGGTCGAGCGGGCCGCCGTCGACGCGGGCCTGCCGCACCCGGCCGCCACGCTGACCTGGACCGGAGCCGGCGACGTCGCCGCGCGGCTGGCCGGGCGGGGGTGGCACGCCGAGGAGCTGGTGGTCATGGCCCGCCCGGCGACGCCCGCCCTGCCCGGCGCCGACCGGGCCGAGGTGGTCGACCAGCGCGCGGTGCACCCGCTCTGGGAGGCGACGTGGCGCCGCGACCTGGCCGGGACGGCCGACCTGGACACCGTCGTCGCCCAGCTCGTGGGCCGGGAGCACCGCACCGGCCGGGTGGTCGCCGTCCACGACGTGGCGGTGCGGGCGGAGGGCCGGGTGCTGGCCGCCGGGCAGCTGCGGGTCGACGGCGCGACGGCCGCGGTCGAGTCGGTGATGACCGATCCTGCGGCCCGCGGCCGCGGGCACGGGGACGCCGTGTTGGCGCGGGCGCTGGCGGTGGCCGCCGGGGCCGGGTGCGACCTGGTGGTGCTCGAGGCGCTCGCCGACGACTGGCCGCGCCACTGGTACGCCCGCCGCGGCTTCACCGCGGTCGGGTCGGTGTGGGAGGTGACCGGCCCTCAGCCCGCGGGAGGCGCCACCCAGGACAGCAGCAGGTAGGCCACCGCGGCCGAGGGCAGCAGGCTGTCGAGGCGGTCCATGATCCCGCCGTGGCCGGGCAGCAGGGTGCCCATGTCCTTGATGCCGAGGTCGCGCTTGATCAGCGACTCGCCGAGGTCGCCGACCGTGGCGGTCACCGCCAGCGCCGCGCCGAGGAGCACCCCGCCCCACCACGGCCCGTCGAGGGCGAGGACGACGATCGGGGTGGCGACCGCGACGCAGGCCACGATCGACCCGGCCATGCCCTCCCAGGACTTCTTCGGGCTGACCGACGGTGCCATCGGGTGCCGGCCGAACAGCACGCCGGCGGTGTACCCGCCGACGTCGTTGCCGACGACCGTGGCGATGAACGCGAGCACGCGCAGCGCGCCGTCGTCGGGGACCAGCAGCAGCACGCAGAACCCGGCGAGCAGCGGCACGTAGAGGGCGACGAACACGCCGGTGGTGGCGTCGCGCAGGTATCCCTCCGGCCCGTCGCCGAGCCGCCACAGCAGGACGGCGACCACGGTGAACAGGAAGGCGACGACGAGCCCGTCGGCGCCCCGGGCCCAGGCCAGCGCCAGCATCGCGACCGTGCCGACCAGCAGCGGCACCAGCGGGGCCCGGGCGCCGCCGGCCTCCAGGGCGCGGACCAGCTCGGCGACGCCGACCAGGACCGCCACCCCGACGACCACCAGGAACGACGGGCGGTAGGCGAACAGCGAGACCAGGATGACCGCGCCCAGGCCGAGCCCGACGGCGATGGCGGCGACCAGGTCGCGGCCGGCGCGGCTGCTCGAGGGCGGCACCAGGTCGGGCTCGGGGTCCGGGGCGCCGAGCGGCGGGGCGCGGGTGCCCCCCCCGCCCCCCGCGGGGCCCGCCCCCGGGACGGCGATCTCCTGGGTGGCCGGCGAGGGCACCGGCGGCACGGCGAGCGGGCTGGTGGGCGGCGCGGCGGGCCGGACCGGACCGGTGGCGGGGCCGCGCGCGGCGGTGGCCGACAGCGGCGGAGGCGGCGGCGGGGGCGACACGCGCCGGACGACCGGGATCGGCCCGGTGTCAGCGGCGTCGCCCGACGCGCCGGCCCCGGCGGCGTCGGGACGGGAGGTCATGGCAGGGCCCGGGCGAGCGGCTCAGACCTCGAGCAGCTCACCCTCCTTGTTCTTCACGGCGTCGTCGATGCTGGCGACGTGCTGGGCGGTGAGGTCGTCGAGCTCCTTCTCCGCGCGGCGCACGTCGTCCTCGCCGGCCTCGCCGTCGCGGGCGATGCGGTCGAGTTCCTCCTTGGCCCGGCGGCGCACGTTGCGGATGGCGACCTTGGCGTCCTCGCCCTTGCTGCGCGCCATCTTCACCAGGTCGCGGCGACGCTCCTCGGTCAGCTGCGGGAAGACGACGCGGATGATCTGGCCGTCGTTGGTGGGGTTGACGCCCAGGTCGCTGTCGCGGATGGCCCGCTCGATCGCCGAGAGCTGGCTGTTGTCGTAGGGCTTGATGACCGCCATCCGCGCCTCGGGCACGGTGATCGAGGACATCTGCGGAACGGGGGTCGGGGCGCCGTAGTAGTCGACCAGGATCTTGTTGAACATCGACGGGGCGGCGCGGCCGGTCCGCACCGAGCCGAGGTCCTCGCGCGCGACCGACAGGGCCTTGTCCATCCGCTCCTCGGCGTCGAGCAGGGTGTCGTCGATCACGGTCTCTCCTCCTGCGGCGGGGCGTCCCGCCGTCTCTGCGGTGCGGCGTGCGCGAGGCGCGCCCGCTCAGCTGATCAGCGTCCCGATCCTCTCACCTGCCACGGCGCGGGCGATGTTGCCGTCGCTCAGCAGGTTGAAGACGACGATGGGCATGCTGTTGTCCATGCACAGGCTGATGGCCGTCGCATCGGCGACCTTGAGCTGCTTGGCCAGCACGGTGGCGTAGTCGAGGTCCTCGTACAGGACGGCGTCGGGGTTGCTGCGGGGGTCGTCGTCGTAGACGCCGTCGACGCCGTTCTTGGCCATGAGCAGCACCTGGCAGCCGATCTCCAGGGCGCGCTGGGCGGCGACGGTGTCGGTGGAGAAGTACGGCATGCCGGCACCGGCGCCGAAGATGACCAGCCGGCCCTTCTCCATGTGCCGCACGGCCTTGCGCGGGATGTAGGGCTCTGCGACCTGGCCCATCTCGATGGCCGTCTGCACCCGGGTCTGCAGGCCGACCTGCTCGCAGAACGCCTGCAGCGCCAGGGCGTTCATGACGGTGCCGAGCATGCCCATGTAGTCGGCGTGCCGGCGGTCCATCCCGGCCTCGGCGAGCTCCGCGCCCCGGAAGAAGTTGCCCCCGCCGACGACGACGGCGACCTGCGTGCCGCCGCGGACGACGGCGGCCAGCTGACCGGCGATGGACTGCACGATGCCGGAGTCGACGCCGACGTTGCCGCCGCCGAAGGCCTCTCCGGAGAGCTTGAGCAGCACCCGCTTGTAGCCCCTGCCGTCGGCGGGCTGGAACGCGGTGGGTGCGGACAGCGGTGCGTGCGTCAGGGGGGTCGTCTGCGGCGCGGCGGTCTCGGTCAACTGCTCATCCCTCGCTCGACGTCGTTCTGCGTGATCCTGCCAAACGCCCCGGGTGGCGCGAGCCGGGGCCGGACAGCAGAGGACCCCGCCACCCCCACCTCGCGCGCTCGGCGCGGGCCCCTGGAGCGGGGCCGGGTGGGGACGACGGGGTCCTCCTGTGCGGCTCGTTACGCCTGGCCGACCTCGAAGCGGGCGAACCGCTGCACGGTCAGGCCGGCGTCGTCGAGGATCTGCTTCACCGTGCGCTTGGGCTCGGTGATCGACGGCTGCTCGAGCAGGACGAAGTCCTTGTAGTAGGCGTTGACCCGGCCCTCGACGATCTTGACGATCGCCTGCTCGGGCTTGCCCTCCTCCTTGGCGGTCTGCTCGGCCACGCGGCGCTCGGTCTCGACCGCCTCGGTCGGGACCTCGTCGCGGGTGAGGTAGCGCGGGCGGGCGGCGGCGATGTGCATCGCCAGCGACCGCGCGGCCTCCTCGTCGCCGCCCTGGTACTGCACCGCGACGCCGATGGCCGGGGGCAGGTCGGTGGCCCGCTTGTGCAGGTACACCGCGGTCGGGCCCTCGAAGGTGGCGAAGCGGGACAGGACGAGCTTCTCGCCGATGCGGGCGGACTCGCCCTCGATGAGCTGCGCGACGGTCTGCCCGTCGACCTCGGTGGCCAGCAGCGCGTCGAGGCTGGCCGGCGACTTCTCGAGGACGATCTCGATCAGCCGCTCGGCGAGCGCCACGAAGTCGGCGTTCTTGGCGACGAAGTCGGTCTCGCAGTCGAGCTCGAGCAGCGCGCCGTGCTTGCTGACGACGATGCCGTTGGTCGTCGAGCGCTCGAGGCGCTTGCCGACGTCCTTGGCGCCCTTGATGCGCAGCAGTTCGATGGCCTTGTCGTACTCGCCGTCGGCCTCGGTCAGGGCCTTCTTGGCGTCCATCATGCCGGCGCCGGTGGCGTCGCGGAGCCGCTTGACGTCGGCGGCGGTGAAGGCAGGCATGTCACTTCCTCACGGATCTGGAGCGGGTGGGTGCGGACGTGCCGCGGCGCCGCCGCCCGGCCCGGTGGGGGCGGGGCTGCGGCGCCGGCGGGTCAGCCGTTCTGGGCGCCCTGGGTGCCGGTGGCGGTGTCGCCGGTGGCGGGCACGCCCTCGACCGGGGCGACCTGCTCGGCGGTCACGGCCGGCGGGGCGACGGGGGTCTCGGGCAGCGGGGTCGCCTCGGCGTCCGCGGCCGGGGCGGCGTCGGACTGGCCGGTGAGCAGCTCGCGCTCCCAGTCGGCCAGCGGCTCGCCGCCGCCGATGGCCGGCTCGCCGCCGTCCTCGCGACCGGCGTTGGCCTGCGCGGCCGAGCGGGCCATGAGGCCCTCGGCGACGGCGTCGGCGACCACGCGGGTCAGCACGGTGATGCTGCGGATCGCGTCGTCGTTGCCCGGGATCTTGTAGTCGACCTCGTCGGGGTCGCAGTTGGTGTCGAGGATCGCCACGACCGGGATGCCCAGCTTCCGGGCCTCGCCGACGGCGATGTGCTCCTTCTTGGTGTCGACGATCCAGATGGCGCTGGGCACCTTCTGCATGTCGCGGATGCCGCCGAGGCTGCGCTCGAGCTTGGCCTTCTCGCGGGTCAGGCCCAGCTGCTCCTTCTTGGACAGGCCGGCCATGACGCCGGTCTGCTCCATGTCCTCGAGCTCCTTGAGCCGCTGGAGCCGCTTGTGGACGGTCTGGAAGTTGGTGAGCATGCCGCCCAGCCAGCGCTGGTTGACGTAGGGCATGCCGACGCGCTGCGCCTGCTCGGCGACGACCTCCTGCGCCTGGCGCTTGGTGCCGACGAAGAGGATCGAGCCGCCGTGCGAGACCGTCTGCTTGACGAACTCGTAGGCCGAGTCGATGTACCCGAGCGTCTGCTGCAGGTCGATGATGTAGATGCCGTTGCGCTCGGTGAAGATGAACCGCTTCATCTTGGGGTTCCAGCGACGGGTCTGGTGCCCGAAGTGGACGCCGCTGTCGAGCAGCTGCTTCATGCTGACGACTGCCATGGCCGCAGCCTTCCTGTCTGCGCGCGACCGCCGGGCGGCCACGCTCCTCGGTTGACGCGGGCGCCGGGTGACGGCCCGCCCTGGCGTCCCGCGGCGCCACCGACCCGGTGCGAGACCGGGACCGAGGTGGGGCTGCCCCGCCGGTGCGGCGGGAGGAGGACGCGCGGAGTCGACCCGAACGGACGGGTCGCACCGGACAGCATACGCCGTGCTGATGGGGCTCCTCCCCCGCTGTCCGGTCCGTCCACAGGTGGGGGCGGTCGGCCCGTCCGGGGTCGGAGACGGCGCAGGCTCGGGCGCGTGCCCGCCCGCCTGCTCCTCGTCCTCCTCGTGGCCTGCGCGGCCGCCCTCGCCCCGGTCGCGGCGGTCGCCGAGCCGGCCGCTCCGGCCGCCGCCCCGCCGTGGGTGTCCCCGCTCGGCGACCCGCCGGTGGTGACCCGGCCCTTCGCTCCCCCGCCCTCGCCGTACGGGCCCGGGCACCGTGGCGCGGACCTCGCAGGAGCGCCCGGCGACGTGGTCCGGACGGCCGGCGACGGCGTCGTCGCCTTCGCCGGGATGGTCGCCGGCCGGCCGGTGGTCAGCGTCGACCACCCCGACGGGCTCCGGACGACCCACGAACCGGTCACGCCCACCGTGGGCGCCGGGCAGGCGGTGCGGCGCGGCGACCCGCTCGGCACGCTGGTCGCCGGCCACGAGGGCTGCCCCGTCGCGGCGTGCCTGCACTGGGGCCTCCGGCGGGGCGAGACCTACCTCGACCCGCTGTCCGTGCTGCGCCCGCCGCGGGTGCGCCTGCTGCCGGTCGGGTGACGCGTACGGACCGCTGCCCGACCGGCCGCCGCCCCTAGCCTGCGCGGGGTGCAGACCGAACGGGGCCTCGACCGTTTCGTCACGTTCCTCGACGCGGTCGTCGCCATCGCCATCACCCTGCTGGTGCTGCCGCTGACCGAGCTGCTCGACGGCGCGGGGCCGCGGACCGGCCTCGGCACGCTGCTGGCCGACGAGTCGTCGCAGATCGGCGCCTTCTTCCTCAGCTTCGTCGTCATCGCGCGGCTCTGGCTGGTACACCACCGGGTGGTCGAGACCGTGGGGTCCTACGACCGGGCATTCCTCACCGCCAACCTGCTGTGGATCCTCACGATCGTCCTGCTCCCGTTCGCCACCCAGGTGTCGGCCCGGTACGGCACCGACCGGCCCGCGGTCGCGCTGTACATCGGCACGATCACGCTGAGCTCGTTCTGCCTCACGACGATCAGCCTGCTGCTGTGGCGGCGCCCCGCCCTGCGCCGCGAGGCGGCCGCGCCGGTCGGACCTCCGTGGCCGTCACTGGTCGCCAGCGGGCTGTTCCTCGCCGCCCTGTTGGCCGGCACGCTGCTGCCGGGCGTGCACTACTGGGCGATGTTCCTGCTGTTCCTGTCCGGGCCGATCGAGGCCGCGCTACGGCGCCGCGTTGCTGCCTGATCCCCGCTCGCCGCCACGTCGGTGAAGTGCTCGACCACCGGAAACGGGTCGTGGAAGCCGTGCAGCAGCGCCTTGCACTCCTGGTAGGCGGCCGAGCCGCGGAACTCCTCCGTGTGGTCCTCCAGCCGGTCCCACTCGACCAGGAGCAGGGAGGTGCCCGGGCGCTCGAGGCAGCGGGACAGCCGCAGCGAGCGAAACCCCGGGAACGCCTCGACGATCGGCCGGGCGCGCGCGGATGCCGCCTCGAAGGCGTCCTCCCGGCCGGGGCGGACCGGGAGGAGCGCGTGCTCGAGCACCACCGCCGCCTCAGGCGATGTCGGCGAGCTTGGTGCGCAGGTGGAGCACGGCCTTGGTGTGCAACTGGCAGATGCGGCTCTCGGTGACGCCGAGGACGCGGCCGATGTCGGCCAGGGTCAGCCCCTCGAAGTAGTAGAGGCTGACGACGACCTTCTCCCGCTCGGGCAGCTGCTCGACGGCGCGGGCCAGGAGCTGGCGGGACTCGCCGTGCTCGGCGACGGCCTGCGGGTCGAGCGCGTTGGCGTCCTGCAGCGTGTCGACCAGCCGGGGCGCGCCGCCGTCGTCGTCGGTGAGCAGCTCGTCGAGGGCGACGACGTTGACCAGCGACAGCTGGCCGAGGAACTTGCGCACCTCCTCGACGTCCATGTCCATCTCCGCGGCGATCTCCTCGTCGGTCGGGCTGCGCTGCAGCCGGCTCTCGAGGGCGGCGACCGTGCGCTCGAACTGCCGGGCGCGGTTGCGCACCGACCGCGGGATCCAGTCGGTGCTGCGGAGCTCGTCGATGATCGCGCCGCGGATGCGGGCCATCGCGTAGCTCTCGAACTTGACCTCGCGCGAGGGCTGGTAGCGGGTGATCGCGTCGATGAGGCCGAAGGTGCCGTAGGACACCAGGTCGGCCTGCTCGACGTGCGCGGGCAGGCCGCTGCCGACCCGGCCGGCGACGTACTTGACCAGCGGCGCGTAGTGCAGGATCAGCCGGTCGCGCAGCGCGGGCGCGCGGTCGGCGACGTACTGGGCCCACAGGTCGGCGAGGACGGCGTCGGCGTCCTCGTCGGGGTGGCCGCCGATCCGGTGGATGGTCGCCTCGGGCACGTCAGGACTCCCCGCTTCGTGGTGGGCTCGGGCCCCGCGCTGGCGCGGGGGAACGGTGGTGGAGATCGCGTCGGGCACGGGGCACCGCTCAGGCTCTGGGGTGGGCCTGGGCGTGCACGGCTCGCAGCCGCTCGACGGTCACGTGCGTGTAGATCTGCGTGGTGGCGAGGCTAGCGTGGCCGAGCAGCTCCTGGACCGAGCGGAGGTCGGCGCCGCCCTCGAGCACGTGGGTGGCGGCGGAGTGCCGCAGGCCGTGCGGCCCGACGTCGGGGGCACCGGGGGCGCGGGCGACGGCGGCGTGCACCGTCCGGCGGGCCTCGCGCGGGTCGAGCCGGCGCCCGCGGAGCCCCAGCAGCAGCGCCGGCCCGGACTCCGCGGTGGCCAGCGCCGGGCGGCCGCGTACCAGCCAGGCGTCGAGGGCCCGCTCGGCGGGGGCGCCGTAGGGGACGCTGCGCTCCTTACGGCCCTTGCCCAGGACCCGCAGCAGTCGCCGGCCGCGGTCGACGTCGTCGACGTCGAGGCCGACCAGCTCGCTCACCCGGATGCCGCTGGCGTAGAGCAGCTCCAGCACGACGGCGTCGCGCAGTCCCGCCGGGTCCTCCGCGCCGGCGGTGGACTCGACGACCGCGCGGGCCTGGTCGGGGGCGAGCACGTCGGGCAGCGTGCGGTGGGCCTTCGGGCTGACCAGCCGCAGGCCGACGTCCTCGGGGGTGAGTCCCGAGCGGCGCAGCCAGGCGGTGAGGGACCGGGCCGCGGCCGCGCGCCGGGCGGTGGTCGCCCGGCCGGCGCCCTTCGTCCGGCCCTGGGCGAGCCAGCTGCGGAGGGTCGCGAGGTCGAGCTCGTCGACGCGGGTGCCGCCGCGCCGGGCCAGGTGGTCGAGCAGCCACACGGCGTCGGTGACGTATCCGCGGACGGTGTGCGGGGACAGGTCCCGCTCACCGGTCAGGAACTCCTCGTACCCCTCGAGCGCCGCCGCGAGCGCCGGGGGCAGCGCGGCGCGGGCGTCGGCGGTCCGGGCGGTCACGGTCCGACCGTCCGACGGCGCCGTCGCCCGGTCAAGGCGCCGCGCCGGTCGGTCGTCCGCGACGGAACCGGCGTCCCACCCTCCTCAGCGCACCCGGCGCTGCTCCTTCGGCGGTGGGGTCAGGCGCCAGCCGGTGCCGGTCCACTGGACGAGCTCGGCGACCTCGAGGGCCGGGAGCACCCGCATGGCCTCCAGCGGGTCGCAGCCGGCGACCGCGGCCAGCCGCTCGGCGCTGACGCCGACGCGCACCGGACAGGCGTCGAGGACCCGGCGGGCGAGGTCGGACAGGCCGTCACGCGGGGAGTCCGGCCGCTCGACCGGGGCGGCGAGGTCCTCGCCCAGGCTGCCGACCGCCTCGATGACCTGCGCGGCGTTGCTCACCAGCCGGGCACCGGTGTCCTCCTCGCGCAGCAGCTCGTGGCAGCCCACCGACATCGCGCTGGTCACCGGGCCGGGTACGACCAGCACCTGCTTGCCCAGCCCGCGGGCGCGCCGGGCGGTGGCCTGGGCGCCGGAGCGGGCGGCGGCCTCGACCACCACGGTGCCCCGGGTCAGCCCGGCGATGATCCGGTTGCGGACCAGGAAGCGGTGCCGGTGCGGCGCCGCGCCCGGCGGCCACTCGCTGACCAGCAGCCCACCGCCGTCGACGATCCGCTCGAACACCGCCGAGTGCGCCGCCGGATACGCCCGGTCCACGCCGCAGGCCAGCACCGCGACGGTGGGCGCCTCGACGGCCAGCGCGCCACGGTGCGCGGCGACGTCGATGCCGTAGGCGCCTCCGGAGACCACCGTCCAGCCGCGCTCGCCCAGCTGCGCGCCGAGGTCGGCGGCCACGTGCTCGCCGTAGGCGGTCGACGCCCGGGCGCCCACCACGGCCACCGAGCGGTCGACGGTCTCGTCGAGCCGGGCGTCGCCGCGCACCCACAGCGCCAGCGGCGGCACCAGCGCGGTCGTCCGGTCACGCCGGCCGCTGCCGTCACCGCCACCGACCCCGTCGCCGTCCCCGCCACCGCCACCGCCACCGCCACCGCCACCGCCGCAGGCGGCCAGCGTCAGCGGGTGCAGCGCGAGCGCGGGCCACTCGTCGTCCTCGGGCACCACCAGCCGTGCGCCGCAGCGCTCGGCGCGGCGCAGGTCGGCCAGGCTGGCGTCCTGGTCCGCTCGGGCGCCGACCAGCCCGCGGACCGACGGCGGCGCCGTCCCGGCCCGCAGCGCCGCGACCGCCGCGGCCGGGCCGGCGTCCTCGACGAAGCGCCAGAGGTCGACCGAGCCCGGCTCGGCCGCGCGGGTCAGCCAGGCCCGCGCCCGCCGCAGCCCGGCGGCCCCGTCGGCCGAGCGCGGGTCCTCGACCGCCGCGGCGAGGTCCTCCTCGAGGGCCGGCGCGCTCATGCCGCCGCCCGCTGCAGCCGCATGCCCAGCGCCTCGGCCACGTCACCGGCACCCGGGACCGTCCGGCCGGCCAGGTCCGCCACGGTCCACGCCACGCGCAGCACCCGGTCCAGCCCCCGCACCGACAGCATCCCCCGGTCGAGCGCCCGCTCGGCCAGGGCCAGCGCCGGACGCGGCACCGGCCAGCGCTCGCGCAGCAGCCGGCCGGGCACCTGGCTGTTGAGGGACAGGCCGGTCCCCCGCAGCCGGGCGGCCGCGGCCTCCCGCGCGGCGGCGACCCGGGCGGCCACCGCGGCGGTGGACTCGGGCGCCGCGTCGGTGGCCAGCCACGCGGCCCGCGTGACCGGCGGCAGCTCGATCCGCAGGTCGATCCGGTCGAGCAGCGGGCCCGACAGCCGTGACCCGTAGCGGCGCCGCTCCAGCGGGCTGCAGGTGCACGCGGCGTCCCCGGCCGCGCTCGCGCACGGGCAGGGGTTGGCCGCCAGCACCAGCTGCGCGCGGCACGGGAAGGTCGCCGACCCCGCCGCCCGGCTGATGGTCACCGATCCGCGCTCCAGCGGCTGGCGCAGCGTGTCCAGCGTCGCCCGCGGGAACTCCGGCGCCTCGTCGAGGAAGAGCACCCCGCGGTGGGCCCGGCACAGTGCCCCGGGACGGATGGCGCCCGACCCGCCGCCGACCAGGGCCGCCATCGTGGCCGAGTGGTGCGGCGCCTCGAACGGCGGCCGGCCCACCAGCGGCGCACCCGGCGGCAGGGTGCCGGCGACCGAGTGGATGGCGGTGACCTCGAGCGCCGCCGCTTCGTCGAGGACCGGCAGCAGCCCGGGCAGCCGCTCGGCGAGCATCGTCTTCCCCGCACCGGGCGGCCCGCTGAGGAACAGGTGGTGCCCGCCGGCGGCGGCCACCTCGACCGCGCGCCGGCCCGCGGCCTGGCCGACGACGTCCCCGAGGTCGGGGACGGGTGCCGGGGGCGGCAGTGGCCCCCGGACGTGCGGCAGGAGGCGGGCGCGGCCGGACAGGTGCGCCACCAGGTCGCCCAGCGTGGCCGCGGCCAGCACCTCCACCCCGGCGACCAGCGCCGCCTCGTCGGCGTTGCCGGCCGGGACGACGACGGTGGCGTGCCCGGCCCGGGCCGCGGCCAGCACCGCCGGCAGGACGCCGCGCACCGGGCGCACCGAGCCGTCGAGGCCGAGCTCACCGAGCAGGACCAGGCCGTCGGCGGTGTCGGCCGGCAGCGTGCCCGCCGCCGCCAGGACCGCGGCAGCCAGTGCGAGGTCGAACCCGCTGCCCTGCTTGGGCATCGACGCCGGGGACAGCCCGATGGTGATCCGGCGCATCGGCCACGGAGCGCCGGTGTTGACGACGGCGGCGCGCACCCGGTCGACCGACTGGCGCACCACGGCGTCGGGCAGGCCGACCAGCACGACGCCGGGGAGGCCGGCGGACATGTCGACCTCGACCTCGACCATGGCGCCGGAGACCCCGGCCAGTCCGACCGACCAGGTGCGGGCGAGGGTCACGAGAACGCCCCGCGCAGGTGGGTGACCACGGCCGGGCCGACCGCCGGGACGAGCACGCCGACGACGTCGAAGCGCAGGTCCGGCGCGTGCTGGTCGTGGGCGGCCAGCCAGCGCTGGGCCAGCGTGCGCAGCCGCCGCCGCTTGGCCGCCGGCACCGCCTCCACCGGGTGGCCGAAGCCGGTGCCGCGGCGGGTCTTCACCTCGCAGAAGACGATCGCCGCGCCCTCGCGGGCGACGATGTCGAGCTCGCCGTCGCGGCAGCGCCAGTTGCGGTCGAGGACGCGCAGCCCGGCGTCGGTGAGGTAGGTCGCGGCGATCGACTCGCCGCGGCTGCCGAGTTCGGTGGTCGTGGACACCCGCCGACCGTCGCCGGTCGAGACGCCGGGAGTCGGACCGGGACGCCGCCTGTGGATGGCGGACCGGGCTGTGGACGGCGGGGACGGTCCCGTCGGCCCGGGCGGTCAGCCTCCCGGGCGTGCGGATCGGATCAGGTGATGCGTGGCCCGTCGGGCAGCTCGAGGTCGGGCTTGTCGAGCTCCTCGACGTTGACGTCCTTGAACGTCAGCACCCGCACGTTGCGCACGAACCGGGCCGGGCGGTACATGTCCCAGACCCAGGCGTCGGAGAGCTTGAGCTCGAAGAACACCTCGCCGCCGGCCTCGCGGACCTGCAGGTCGACGGCGTTGGCCAGGTAGAAGCGGCGCTCGGTCTCCACCACGTAGGTGAACTGCCGGACGATGTCCCGGTACTCGCGATAGAGCTGGAGCTCCATCTCGGTCTCGTACTTCTCCAGGTCCTCGGTGCTCATCGCGGCTCTCCGGAGATCGTGCGCATGCCCCCATCATCGACCATGCCGCCCGCGGCGGTGAGCTGGAGTCTCCGTCCGGCCTGCGCGTCGCGGGCGCGGACGACGTTGACGAACCGGGACCGGTGCTCGGGGCAGGGGCCGTGACGCTCGAGCGCCGCGGTGTGCGCGTCGGTCGTGTAGCCCTTGTGCACCGCGAAGTCGTACTCCGGGAAGCGCTCGTGCAGGTCGAGCATCATCCGGTCCCGGGTGACCTTCGCCAGCACCGACGCCGCCGCCACGCAGGCCGCGACCCGGTCGCCCTTGCACACGGCGAGGGTGGGCACGCCCAGCCCGGGCACGGCGAAGCCGTCGGTGAGCACGTAGTCGGCGGCGGGGTCGAGCGCGCTCACCGCGCGGCGCAGCGCCTCGAGGTTGGTCACGTGCATGCCCCGGGCGTCCAGCTCGGCCACCGGGACCGCGACCACCGACCAGGCGAGCGCACGGTCGACGACCTCGTCGTAGACGCGCTCCCGGGCGGCGGGGGTCAGCAGCTTGGAGTCCGCGAGCCCGGGGACGCGGCCGCGGCGGCCGGCCGGCAGGACGCAGGCAGCGGCCACCAGCGGGCCCGCGCACGCGCCGCGCCCGGCCTCGTCGGCGCCGGCCACGGCGGCGAAGCCGCGACGGCGCAGCGAGCGCTCCATGTCGTAGAGCGCGTCGCCGAGGGTGCCGGTGCCGGCGGCCGCGAGCACGGCGGGACGGCGGGTCCGGGCGGCCGGTGCGGCGGCGGCCCGGTGGGCGGGGGGAAGACAGCCTGCCATCGCCGTCCGACACTACGACGCCGCACCGACGGGCCGGGCCGGCGCCCGGCGGGACGACCGCGGGCCGGTCCCCGGGGTCAGAGGGGACCGGCCCGCGGACCGGAGCGGGCCGGGAGGCCCGCGGTCCGGACCGCCGAGGAGGCGGACGGTCCGGAACGGCTCCTTCGCAGGGGCCCACCGCTAGCGGAGCGAGCGGCGGGGGCGAAGGAGTCCTTCGTCAGGCCTCCACCGGGGAGGGGGCGGTCAGGCCGTGGGCGCCGCAGGTGCAGGCACCCGAGCCGCGGGAGGAGAGGACCAGCGAGACCGCGTGCGCCCGGTCGCGGGCACCCAGCTTGCGCAGGATCGCTTTGACGTGCGACTTGACGGTGTCCTCGCTGATGAACAGGTTCCGGCCGATCTGCCGGTTGGACTGGCCCTGCAGGAGCTCGTCGAGGACGTCGGACTCGCGGCGGGTCAGCGGCACCTCGGGGGTCAGCGGCTTGCCCACCGGGGCGGCGCTGGGCTCGACGCGGCGGATCTGCGGGTCGACCACGGTGCGGCCGGCGCGGGCGGCCAGGATGGCCCAGCCGAGCAGGGTCGGCGAGGTGTTGAGCATCAGGTACCCGCGGACACCGGCGGCGACGGCCTCGTTCACCACGGCCGGGTCCTCGGAGGTGGCGAGCGCGACGACGGCGACCCGCGGGAAACGGCGGCGCAGGTCGCGGACGACGTTGAGGGTGGCCGCGCGCCCGGCGCCCAGCTCCACGACCACGGCGTCGGGACGGGCGGTCTCGACGAGGGTCAGGGCCCGGCGCAGCTCGCCCGGGGTGCCCACCGACTGCATGCCGGCGGTCTCGTTGACCATGCTGACCAGGCCGCGGCGCAGGACGGGGGCGTCGGCGAGGAGGAGCACGCGGGTGACGCCGCGGGTGGCGCTCGCCAGGGGTGCGGACACGACTTACTCCATTTCGGGAACCGGATTGTTCTCACCCACTCCATCGGGCGGTATTGACCCTTGCTTGAACGCTTTCTGAGGATTTTCTTTGCGACCCCGGTTGCGCGGTGACAGTCACAGGAGAAACGCCACTCGGCGACCCGCCGGGGATTGTCGACATGGCGATGACCATTTCGGGAATGGTCCGGCATGCCGGTCCGGGAACGGCGACGGCGCCGTCCCTGGTGCGGGACGGCGCCGTCGGAGGAGGCGGGGAGGGTCAGCCCGGTGGCGGGCGCAGGCGTCGGTTGCGGTTCCAGATCGCCACGGGCAGCGCGCCGGCCAGGCCCATCCCGAGGGGCACCGCCTGCCCGACCGCGCCGGCGGCCTCGGCGGCCGCGGCGGCCTCCAGGCCCTGGATGTCCGGGGAGTCGAGGGTGCCGAAGCGGTCGATCGGCCACACGATGAGCGCGGCCTTGCCGATGACGTCGTCGACGGCGATCGTGCCGCCGTAGCGGTCGCTGACGTGCGAGCGGGAGTCCGCGGAGGCCGAGCGGTGGTCGCCCATGACCCACAGGCGGCCCTCGGGCACGGTGACCGGGCCGAAGGCGCGGCTCTCCAGCGGGGAGTTCTCGTAGACGTAGGGCTCGTCGAGGGGCTCGCCGTCGACGGTCACCCGCCCCTCGGCGTCACAGCACTGCACGGTCTGCCCGCCGGTGGCGATGACCCGCTTGACGTAGTCGTCCTCGCTGGGCGGCGCGACGCCGACGGCGCGGCCGAGCCACAGCAGCGCGCCGGTGAACCAGTTGGACGGCTCCTCGATCTGGACCTCGGGCACCCAGGTGTCCGGACCCTCGAACACCACGATGTCGCCGGGTTCGGGATCACCGAACCAGTACGGGACCTTGTTCACCAGCACCCGGTCCCCGGTGCAGCCCGGGCACCCGTGCAGCGTCTGCTCCATCGACCCGGACGGGATGAAGAACGCCTGGGCCAGGAAGGTCTTGACCAGCAGCGCCAGCACGAACGCCACGACCAGCAGGACCGGCAGTTCCCGCAGCAGCGAGCTCTTCTTCTCCGGCTGGGCGGGCCGGCGCCGCCAGGTCCGGCGGGACGGGGTGCCTTCGGGCGGGGGGTCCTCCCCCGGGACGACGTCGGCGGGCCCCCCGGACCGGTCACTGCTCATCGGGAGTCAGCGTACGGCCGTGGAGGACCCGCCGGGGGAAGGCCCGGTCGCCCCGGGCCTCGGCGTCGTGCGGAGTCGTCAGCGCGCGACGGTCTCGCGCTTCTCCTTGATCTTGGCGGCCTTGCCGCGCAGCTCGCGGAGGTAGTACAGCTTGGCGCGGCGCACGTCACCGCGGGTGACGACCTCGATCTTCTCGACGACCGGGGTGTGCACCGGGAAGGTGCGCTCGACGCCCACGCCGAAGCTGACCTTGCGGACGGTGAAGGTCTCGCGGATCCCGCCGCCCTGGCGGCGGATGACCACGCCCTGGAAGACCTGGATGCGCGAGCGGTTGCCCTCGACGACGCGGACGTGCACCTTGACGGTGTCCCCGGGGCGGAACTCGGGGATGTCGTCGCGCAGCGAGTCGGCGTCGAGTACGTCCAGGGTGTTCATCGCAGCATTCCTCGGTCTCAGCAGTGGCTCGTCGTCGGCCCGGGCAGCGGGGTGCCCCACGCTCCGGACCAGGTGTGCGGCTGCGACTCCGGGAGGGAGTGCCCGTCGGCGGGCGCCTCCGGTCTGCAGCGACTCTCTACTGTGCCACATCCGGGCCGGCGTGCCGAGCGCGGGAGGTCAGTCGACCACGCGGGGTGGCCGGCGCCACGGCCCGGCGAGCAGCTCGGGCAGCACGGCGGCCAGCTCCCGGGGCGCGAACTCCTCGTCGCTCGCGGCGACCTCCTCGGCCGTCCACCAGCGGTGCGGCTCCTCACCGAGCAGCTCCAGCTCCGTGCGGCCGGCGGGGTCGACCTCGTGGACGACGTCGCGCAGGACGAAGAAGGTCTCGCGGCTGTCGACGTCGACGCCGGCGAACGGGCCCACGTGCCGGCGGAACCACACCGGCCCCTCGAGCGCGGCCGGCTCGACGACCAGCCCGATCTCCTCGGCCAGTTCCCGCGCGGCGGCCGCGCGGACGCTCTCGCCGTCCTCCACTCCCCCGCCGGGCGTGTACCAGAACAGCACGTCCCCGGGCGGGACAGCGGGGTCGGTCAGCCGGGCGCCGAGCAGCAGCACCCGCCCGTCGGGGTCGAGGACGACGACCCGCGCGGTCGGGCGCACCCACGGCCGGTCAGGCACCGTCGAGGACCGCCCGGTCGGCCGGGGTGAGCGCGTCCTCGGGCAGCGCGGCCAGCAGGTCGGGACGGCGCTCGGCGGTGCGCCGCAGGGACTCCGCGCGCCGCCAGCGCGCCACCGCGGCGTGGTCGCCCGACAGCAGCACCGGCGGGACGTCGAGGCCGCGCCACGACGCCGGCCGGGTGTAGGAGGGGCCCTCGAGCAGGCCGTCGGCGTGCGAGTCGAACTCCACCGACTCGCGGTTGCCCACGACGCCGGGGATCAGCCGGGTCACCGCCTCGACCATCACCAGCACCGCCGACTCGCCGCCGGCCAGCACGTAGTCGCCGATGGAGACCTCGGAGACCGGGCCCGACCGGGCGGCCCACTCGGCCACCCGCTGGTCGATGCCCTCGTAGCGGCCGCAGGCGAAGACCAGGCCGGGCTCGGCGGCCCACTGCGCGGCGACGGCCTGCGTGAACGGGCGCCCGGCCGGGGTCGGGACGACCAGCCGCGTGCCGGGCGGGCGGACCGCCTCCAGCGCCCGCGCCCACGGTTCCGGGCGCATGACCATGCCGGGACCGCCGCCGTAGGGGGCGTCGTCGACGGTGCGGTGCACGTCGTCGGTCCACTGCCGCAGGTCGTGCACGCCGACGGAGACCAGCCCGCGCTCGGCGGCCCTCCCCAGCAGCGACTGCCGCAGTGGGGCCAGGTACTCGGGGAAGATGGTGACGACGTCGACCCGGAAGCCGCTCACAGGTCGAGCAGCCCCTCGGGCGGGTCGACGACCACCACACCGCCGGCGACGTCGACGGTCGGCACGATCGCGGCGACGAACGGGACCAGCAGCTCGCCGCCGTCGGTGCGGCGCACGACCAGCAGGTCGGCGCCCTCGTGGCGGACGGCGGTGACCTCGCCCAGCGGCGAGCCGTCGGGGAGCCGCGCGGCGAGCCCGACGAGCTGGTGGTCGTAGTACGTGTCGGGGTCCTCGAGGTCGGGGAGCTCCTCGACCGGGACCTCGAGCAGGGTGTCGCGCAGCGTCTCGACCGCCTCGCGGCTGTCGTACCCCTCGAAGGCGAGCAGCAGCACCTCGCGGTGCCAGCGGGCGCCGGCGACGGTCAGCGGTCCACGGCCGGCGGGGTCGGTGCGCAGCACCGCGCCGGGACGGAACCGGGCGTCGGGGTCGTCGGTGCGGACCTCGACGGTGGCCTCACCGCGGACACCGTGGGGCCGGCCGATGCGGCCGACCACCACGGTGTCCGGTGGAGTGGGTCCCACGTGCGGGACGAGGGGGCTCAGCGCCCGTCGGTGTCGACGACGTCGACCCGCAGGCCGCGGCCGCCGACCCCGGCCATGACGGTGCGCAGGGCCTTGGCCGTGCGGCCGCCACGGCCGATCACCTTGCCGAGGTCGTCGGGGTGGACCCGGACCTCGAGGGTCTTGCCGCGACGACCGCCGACGAGGTCGACGGTGACCTCGCGCGGGTGGTCGACGATGCCCTTGACCAGGTGCTCGAGCGCCTCTTCGAGCACGTCTTACTCGGCGGGCGTCTCGGCCGCGGCGTCACCGGCGGGGGTGTCGGCGGCGGCGGTGTCCCCGGCGGCGTCGGCCTTGGGGGCGGCCTTCTTCTTCGGGGTGGTGGCACCCGCGGCCGGCTCCTCGCCGGAGCTGCGGACGGCCTCCTCGTAGAGGGCCTTGCGGTCGGGCTTGGGGGCGGCGACCTTCATGGGCGGCGGAGCCGGCTCGCCCTTGAACTTCTGCCAGTCACCGGTGACGCGGAGGATGGCCGCGACGGCCTCGGTGGGCTGGGCGCCGACGCCGAGCCAGTACTGCGCGCGCTCGCTGTCGACCTCGATGAAGGAGGGGTCCTCCTTCGGGTGGTACTTGCCGATCGTCTCGATCGAGCGGCCGTCGCGCTTGGTGCGCGAGTCGGCGACGACGATGCGGTAGTACGGAGCACGCATCTTGCCCAGACGCATGAGCTTGATCTTGGTGGCCACGGTGGCTCGGATTCTCCTCGAACGCTGTTCGTCGGTGCTCGCCGGACGGACGCGTGGGGTTACGCCGGGGCGGAGCCAGGGACACGGCCGACGTCGGTGAGAGGGCCGCGCGCCGCCGTGTTCGACCGTCCATGATGCCAGACGCGGCGGGACGTGCAGGAACCAGGCGGGGTCGGCTCCGCCACGCCTCCGACGGTCAGGCGCCCGCTGACGCGGATCCGCCCCGGACCTCGGCGAGCACGGCGGCCGCGGCGTCGGCCACGGCGACCTCTCTCCGCTCCCCGGTGGCCCGGTCGCGCACCTCGACCACGCCCTGCGCCAGCCCGCGGCCGACGGTGACGATCGTCGGCATGCCGAGCAGCTCGGCGTCCTTGAACTTCACGCCGGGCGACACCTTGGGCCGGTCGTCGTAGAGGACCGTCAGCCCGGCCGCGACCAGCTCCCCGGACAGGGCCTCGGCGGCCTCGAAGACCGCGGCGTCCTTGCCGGTGGCGACGACGTGGACGTCGGCCGGGGCGATCTCCCGCGGCCAGACCAGGCCGAGCTCGTCGTGCATGGACTCGGCGATCGCGGCCACGGCACGGGAGACGCCGATGCCGTAGGAGCCCATCGTGACGGTCACGAGCTTGCCGTTCTCGTCGAGCACCTGCAGGTCCAGGGCCTCGGCGTACTTGCGGCCCAGCTGGAAGATGTGCCCGATCTCGACGCCGCGGGCCAGCTCCAGCGGGCCCGAGCCGTCGGGCGCGGGGTCCCCGGGCAGCACCTCGGCGGCCTCGACGGTGCCGTCCCAGGAGAAGTCGCGGCCGGCGACCAGGTCGAACACGTGCTTGCCGGGCGCGTTGGCGCCGGTGACCCACCGGGTGCCGGGCACCACCCGCGGGTCGACGAGGTAGCGGATGCCCGACTCGCTGTCCTTGCCCAGCACCTGGGGGCCGATGTAGCCCTTGACCAGCGCGGGGTGCCGCTCGAAGTCGGTGAAGGGATCCACCTCGGCGGGAGCCACCTGGGCCTCGAGCCGCTTGGCGTCGACCTCGCGGTCGCCGGGGATACCCACGACCAGCGGCTCGCGGGTCCCGTCGGGGTGCACCAGCGTGACGACGACGTTCTTCAGCGTGTCGGCGGCGGTGTACCCGGCATCGGGGAAGAGCTGCCGGGCGACGGCGACCAGCGTCTCGATGGTCGGGGTGTCGGGGGTGTCCTCGACGTGCGCCTCGGGCAGGCCGTCGATCGGCAGGGGGTCGGGGACGACGGTGCCGACCGCCTCGACGTTGGCGGCGTACCCGCCGGGCGAGCGGACGAAGGTGTCCTCGCCGATCTCGGTGGGGTGCAGGAACTCCTCGCTCTTCGAGCCGCCCATGGCCCCCGACATCGCCGAGACGATGACGTAGTCCAGGCCCAGCCGGTCGAAGATCCGGATGTAGGCGGCGCGGTGCGCGGCGTAGGAGGCGTCGAGGCCGGCGTCGTCGACGTCGAAGGAGTAGCTGTCCTTCATCGTGAACTCGCGGCCGCGGAACAGCCCGGCCCGCGGCCGGGCCTCGTCCCGGTACTTGGTCTGGATCTGGTACAGCGACAGGGGCAGGTCCTTGTACGACGAGTACAGGTCCTTCACGAGGAGCGTGAACATCTCCTCGTGGGTGGGCCCGAGCAGGAGGTCCGTGCCCCGGCGGTCCTGGAGCCGGAAGAGGTTGGGGCCGTACTCGGTCCAGCGGTTGGTCGCCTCGTAGGGCTCCCGCGGCAGCAGCGCCGGGAAGTGCACCTCCTGGGCGCCCATCGCGTCCATCTCCTCGCGGACGACCCGCTCGACGTTGCGGAACACCCGGTAGCCCAGGGGCAGCCAGGTGAAGCCTCCCGGCGCGGCCCGCCGGATGTAGCCGGCCCGGACCAGGAGCCGGTGGCTGGGGACCTCGGCATCGGCCGGGTCGTCGCGCAGGGTGCGCAGGAACAGCGTGGACATCCGCAACAGCACGGGGAGAGTCTCCCAGGCCGCGCGAGCCGGTTCTGCGGACACCGGTGCACGTCCCTGCCAGTCGCTCGCAATCGCGCCGCAAGGGGACCGGGCGAGCGTCGTGGCCAGCGAGCCACCGACCGGTGGCCCTGGATCCCCGGAGTCCCCGCATGCGCACCCGTTCCCGCGTCGCCGGCCTGGCGCTCGCCCTGGCCGCCGGCGCGTCCCTGACCGCCTGCACCTCGTCGGTGGCCGGGCAGGCGACGCTCGCCGCCCCCGCCCCGGAGACCGCCCCCGGCAGCGCGGAGACCCCGCCCGAGCCGGTCACCGACCCGGACCCCGAGGAGCCGACCCCCGAGGGGCCCGCGGAGGACCCCGCCGGGGGGTCCGTGCCGGCCGACCCCGGCGAGGACCTGCCCGTGCCCGGCGCCGGCGTCCCCGGCGACCTGGGCCTGTGCCAGGCGGTGGCCGGGTGGTTCGGCTACGCCGGCCTGGCGCTGATCTCGGTGGACGAGACCGGGTACGTCGACCCGGCCGACGTCGTCCCGCTGCTCGAGGCGCTGCGCGACGCCCCCGCCGACCACCAGGACGCCAGCGCCCCGCTGCTGACCGCCGCCGACGAGGTGTCCGCGGCCACCGACGCCGCGATCGGCGACATCGAGTCGGGCACCGACGTGTTCGCCGCGTTCGAGGGCCTCACCCAGCCGGTCACCGACTTCGGCGCCGCCTGCACCGCGGCCGGCGTGAGCGTCTGAGCTCGTCCACCCTCACCGCAGTGCGTCCTCCCTCACCGCCCACCGTGAGGGAGGACGCCGCACGATCAGGTCACCTGATCGTGGCGCGGGCTCAGACCACCCGGCCGCGCAGCACGGTCAGGCGCGGCCGGGCCAGGGTGTCGAGGTCGGCGCGCGGGTCGGTGTCGTAGACGACGACGTCGGCCGGCGCGCCCTCCTCGAGACCCGGCAGCCCCAGCCAGGCGCGGGCGGCCCACGACGCCGCCCCCAGGGCCGCCTCGGCGGGCAGCCCCGCGGCGCACAGGGCGCGGACCTCGTCGGCGATCCGGCCGTGCTCGATGCCGCCGCCGGCGTCGGTGCCGGCGAACACCGGCACCCCGGCCTCGTACGCCGCCCGCACGACCGCGCCGGAGGTCGCGTACAGCCGCCGGATGGTGCTCGCGTAGCTGGGGAAGCGCTTCTCCCCCGCCGCGGCGAACTCGGGGAAGTTCTCGACGTTGACCAGCGTGGGGACGACGGCGGTGCCGCGCGCGGCCATCTCGGCGACGAGGTCCTCGGTGAGTCCGGTGCCGTGCTCGATGCAGTCGATGCCGGCGCGGACCAGGTCGGGCAGCGCGTCGGTGCCGAAGGTGTGCGCGGTGACCCGGGCGCCCTCCTCGTGCGCGGCGGCGATCGCCTCGCGGACCGCCTCGGCGGGCCACTCCGGCGCCAGGTCGCCGACCGACCGGTCGATCCAGTCGCCGACGAGCTTCACCCAGCCGTCGCCGCGACGGGCCTGCACCCGCACCTCGGCGGCGAGGTCCTCCGGCTCGAGCTCGACGGCGAGCCCGGGGATGTAGCGGCGGGTGCGGGCGATGTGCCGCCCGGCCCGGACGATCCGCGGCAGGTCGGGCTCGTCGTCGAGCGCCCGGGTGTCGACCGGGGAGCCGCAGTCGCGCAGCGCCAGCACACCCGCGGCGCGCTCGGCCAGCGCCTGCTCCCGCAGCCCGGCGAGGTCCTCGACGAGCACCCCGCCGCGGCCGATGCCGACGTGGCAGTGCGCGTCCACCAGGCCCGGCAGCAGCCACCCGCCGCGGGTGACCGTCTCCGCGCCGGGCACCGGCTCGGTGGTGATGCGGCCGTCGCGAACCCACAGGTCGCGGTGCTCGCCCTCGGGGAGGACGACACCGGAGAGGTGCAGCGCGGGCGTGCTCACCGCCCGGGCCGCTCGTCCCCGAACTTGCTGAAGTCGAGCTTGGACAGGTCGGGCAGGGCCTGCCCGGGCGGGAGCGAGGGCATGCCGCCGGGCAGCTGCCCGGGGAACCCGGCGCCGGTCGGCAGCCCCGGGGCGCCCATGGGCCGGCGGGCGGGGGCCTTGCCGCCCTTGCCCTTCTTGCCCTTGCCCTTCTTCGACTGCGCCTGCATCTGGCGGCCGCGGGCCTTCTTCGACATCGGGCCCATGCCGGGCAGGCCCATGCTGCCGGCCATCTGGCCCATCATCTTCTGCGCCTGGGCGAAGCGCTCCAGCAGCTGGTTGACCTCCGTGACCGTGACGCCGGAGCCGTTGGCGATGCGCACCCGCCGCGACGCGTTGATGATCTTCGAGTTGACCCGCTCCTCGGGGGTCATCGAGCGGATGATCGCCGCGGTGCGGTCCAGGTCGCGGTCGTCGACCTGCTTGAGCTGCTCCTTCATCGCGCCCGCGCCGGGCAGCATGCCGAGCAGGTTGGCGATCGGGCCCATCTTGCGGATGGCCGTCATCTGCTCGAGGAAGTCCTCGAGGGTGAAGCCCTCGCGGCTGACCAGCTTGCCGGCCATCTTCTCGGCCTGGTCGGCGTCGAAGGCCTGCTCGGCCTGCTCGATGAGGGTGAGCACGTCGCCCATCCCGAGGATGCGCGAGGCCATCCGCTCGGGGTGGAAGACGTCGAAGTCGGTGAGCTTCTCGCCGGTGGAGGCGAACATGATCGGCTGCCCGGTCACGTAGCGGACCGAGAGCGCGGCACCACCGCGGGCGTCGCCGTCGAGCTTGGTGAGCACGACACCGGAGAAGCCGACGCCGTCACGGAAGGCCTCGGCGGTGGTGACGGCGTCCTGGCCGATCATCGCGTCGACGACGAACAGCGTCTCGTCGGGCTGCACGGCGTCGCGGATGCCGGCGGCCTGGGCCATCAGCTCGGCGTCGATACCCAGCCGGCCGGCGGTGTCGACGACGACGACGTCGTGCAGGGTGCGGCGGGCGTGGTCGATCGAGTCGGCGGCCACCCGGATCGGGTCGCCGACGCCGTTGCCGGGCTCGGGCGCGTAGACGTCGACGCCGGCCTGCTGCGCCACGATCGTGAGCTGGTTGACCGCGTTCGGCCGCTGCAGGTCGGCGGCGACCAGCAGCGGCGTGTGGCCCTGGCCCTTGAGCCAGCGGCCGAGCTTGCCGGCCAGGGTGGTCTTACCCGAGCCCTGCAGACCGGCGAGCATGATGACCGTCGGCGACTGCTTGGCGTGGCGCAGCCGGCGGGTCTCGCCGCCGAGGATCTCGATGAGCTCCTCGTTGACGATCTTGATGACCTGCTGGGCCGGGTTGAGCGCCTGCGAGACCGCGGCGCCGCGCGCCCGCTCCTTGATGGCGGCGATGAACGCCCGCACGACCGGCAGCGCGACGTCGGCCTCGAGCAGCGCGATGCGGATCTCGCGCGCGGTGGCGTCGATGTCGGCGTCGGTCAGCCGGCCCTTGCCCCGCAGGCCGGTGAAGACCTTGTCGAGGCGGTCGGAGAGGGTCTCGAACACAGCACGTCCTCGTCGGGTGTCGCGGGCGCGGGCCCGCCGGTCAGACCGACCGGCGACACGGCTCGGACCCGGCCGGGTCCTCGCGCCTCCTGTCCCCAGCGTATCGACCGCGACGCGCCGAGCGGGCCGGCGACAGGTGGCGCCGGGCGGAGTCAGTCCCCGACGGCCCCGTCACCGAGCACCAGCGCCAGGAAGTCCCGGGTGCGCACGTGTGCCTCCAGGGGGTGCCGGAAGTGGCCCTCGGTGGACACCGTGTACCGGTTGCGGCGCCCGACGCGCTCCCGGACGACGTGGCCGGCCTCCTCGAGGTCGGCGACGATCATCTGCACCGCGCGCTCGGTGATGCCGACCCGCTGCGCGACGTCACGGACCCGGGCGTCGGGATCGGCCGCCAGGCTGACCAGGACGTGGCCGTGGTTCGACAGGAACGTCCACCCGGGTGCGGAGCCGGCCACGGGCAGCACCGTACTCGTCACGGCCTGGCGCGACCCTCGTCACAGAAGTTGATTTCCTGTATCGTGTTTCGTGCGAGGGGAGTACCCGACCGCATCCGCGAAGCCGCCGCCCGTCAGTCCCGGCCCCGGCCCGGGCGCGGCCGGTCCTCCGGGACCGGGGGAGACCTCGCCGCCCCGGAGGAGGTCCCGTGGCCGCTCTCGCCCCACCCGTCCCCCTGGCGCCGGTAGCCGCGCCGCTCCGCCGCCCGGCCAAGGGACACCCGCCCCGTCTGCTGGCCGTCCTCACCGGACAGGAGGGCGCCCTTGCCGTCCTCGACGAGGCCCACGCCCGCGCGAGGGAGACCGGGGCGGAGGTGCACACCGCGCTGCTGCTGCCCCGCACCGCTGTCGCGCTGGATGCCGCTGTGGCCGCCCGGCTCGGCGAGGAGGTCGAGCGTGAGGTGGCCGACCTCGTCGCGCTGACCACGCAGCGCGCCGCGGCGGCCGGCCTGCCCGCGCGGATCACCGTGCACCGACTGGGCGGCCTGCGCGGCCGGCGCCGGGAGCGCGTCCTCGACCGCGCCGTCGCCCGCCTCGCCCGGCGGCTGGACGCCGTCCCGGTCGGGTGGCCGGTCCCGTGACCGCCACCGTGCCCCGGCGGGTCGCCGGCCCCTCCCCCGAGCAGGTCGTCCTGCTGCAGTCGGTGCGCGACGAGCCCTGCGTGTCCCTGCTGGCGACGACCACCCCTGCACCCCGCATGACCGACGCCGACGCGCGGACGCTGCAGCGGCTGGCCGGCGAGGCCGGGGCCCGCCTGGCCCGCGACGGCGCGCCCGCCGAGCTCGCCACCGCGCTGGAGGACCTCGTCGCCGCCGCCCGCACCGAGCCGACCGGCGCGGGCATCGCGCTGTACGTCAACCGGGCGCTGCGCCAGGTGGTGCGCCTGCCGGTGCCGGTCCCCGACCGGGTGGTGGTCGACCCCACCTTCGCCACCCGCGACCTGGTGCGGGCGCTGCACCGGATCCCGCGGCACGTGGTGCTGCTGCTCTCGGAGCAGGACGCGCGACTGCTCGAGGGCGGCGCGGGGACGCTGCGCCCGCCGCGGCGCTCGCCGTTCCCGCTGCGGGCCGAGGACGACGCCGGCGACGCGTTCCTGCGCCGCGTCGACCGGGCGCTGGGCACCTTCCTGCGGCTGCACCCCGCCCCGCTGGTGCTGGTGGGCGGGCACCGGGTGGTCGGCCGGTTCCGCCGGCTGTCGCGCAACACCGGCCGGCTGGCGGGCACGGTGACGGGCAACCTCACCCGCGCACCCCTGTCGGTGCTCGTGCCGCGCGTGCGCGAGGTGCTCGACGGTTACCTGCTGTCGCGGCAGGACGAGGCGCTGGCGCACCTGGACCGGCGGCGGTCCCGCTCGGCCGTGGTGGAGGGCATCGACGCCGCCTGGCTGGCCGCCCGGCGGGAACGGCCGGAGATGCTCGCGGTGGAGGAGGGCTTCACCCTCGCCGCCCGGCTCAGCGCGGACGGCGACTTCCTGGTCCCCGCCGACGACGTCGAGCACCCCGACGTGGTCGACGATGTCGTGGACGAGCTGATCGAGACGGTGCTGCTGCGCGGCGGGTGGATCGCGTTCGTGGCCGACGGCGCCCTCGCCGACGCCGGCCGGGTCGCCCTCGCTCTCAGGTGAGGTGCTGGAACGGCCACCCTCCAGGGACCCGCGCCGAGCGGAGCGAGGGCGTGGGGGGGAAGGATGGCCGTTCGTCACGCGGCGCGGCGGACCGCCGCCTCGAGCACCGGCTCGAGCGCGCCGAGCAGGAACCCGGCACCGCACCCGGTGCAGATCCACTCGGGGCACTCGCCGCCCTCGTCGGTGTGCCCGTCGGCGCACGGCGGCTGCTCGAACACCGTGTCCTCCCCGCAGGTGGAGCAGGGCCAGGTCTGCTGGTCGTGCACGTCGACTCCCCCTCGCCGTCGGTGGCGGGACCGTTCCGTCCCGCGACTGAGCCCGACGGTCGCACGGGCCACCGACAGTCCCGCGCACCTCAGCGCGGCGTGTCCGCTCCCCCGCTGTACGCCGGGTCGAGGACCGCCCCCCGCGCCGCGGCGACCAGCGCCGCCTCGACCCGCGCCCGCCGGCCGGGGTCGAGGGGGCCCCCGTCGGGGTTGCTCACGTAGAAGTAGTCGGCGGCGTCGGCACCGAGGGTCTCGATGCGGGCGGAGGTGACGTCGAGCCCCTCCGACCCCAGCGCGGCGGTGAGCCGGTAGAGCAGGCCGGCCCGGTCGCCCGCGCGGACCTCCACGATGCTGGTCGCCTCGCCGCTGACCTCCGCGTCGTGCCAGGAGATGCGCGGAGGCGCCGACCGGGCGGCGTCCTGCCGGTAGTCGGCCTCGCGCTGCCGGAGCCGCTCGGCCAGCGGCAGCGTCCCCTCCAGGGCGGCCCGGACGGCGTCGGCCAGGATCGCCGGCTGCGGCGCGCGCCCGAACCGGGGGCGGACGGCGAACACCGCCGTCGCCCGGCCGTCGGTGACGTCGACCTTCGCGGCGCGGACGTCGAGCTGGTTGAGCGCCAGCACCCCGGCGAGCCGGCTGAACAGGCCCTGCTCGTCGGGCGCCCCGATGGTCACCTGCTGGCCGTCGGCGACGTCCTCGACGCCCACGGTCACCGCGCCGTCGCCGCCGGACTGGGTGACCGTGGGCTCGGTCGGGGCCAGGACGGGGTCGGGATCGGCCACCGGCGCCCCGCCCAGGTGCGCCTGCACGCGGGCGACCAGCTGGGCGACCAGGTGGGCCTTCCACGGCGACCACGCCGAGGAGCTGGTGGCCGCGCCGTCGGCCTGTGCGAGTGCGTGCAGCAGCTGCAGGACCTGCGGGTCGGCGCCGATGGTGGCCGCGACCCGCTCGATCGTCGCGGGGTCGTCGATGTCGCGGCGGGTGGCGGTGTCGGGCAGCAGCAGGTGGTGGCGGACCAGCGTGCCCACGACGGCGACGTCGGCCGGCGCGAAGCCCATGCGGGCGGCGATGCCGCGGGCGACGGGCTCCCCCACGACGCTGTGGTCGCCGGGCCGGCCCTTCCCGATGTCGTGCAGCAGCGCGGCGACCAGCAGCAGGTCGGGCCGGTCGACGTCGTGGGTGAGCTCGGCGGCGGCCGCCGCGGCCTCCACCAGGTGCCGGTCGACGGTGAACCGGTGCCAGGGATGGCGCTGGGGCAGCGACCGCACCTGCTCCCACTCCGGCAGGAACCGGCCGAGCAGGCCCTCCTGGTCGAGCTGCTCGATGACCGGGACCGCCGGGCGGCCGGCGGCCAGCAGCCGCAGGAACGACCAGCGCACCTCCGCGGGCCACGGCTCGGGCACCGGCGGGGAGTGCACGGCGAGCACCTTGAGCGTGTAGGGCGAGAGCAGCAGGTCCATCCGGGCGGCGGCGGCCGCACCGCGCAGGGCCAGGCCCGGGTCGGTGGCCGGGCGGGCGTCGCGGGCGAGCACCACCTCGTCGCCCTGCCGCACGACCCCCTCGGCCAGCGGTTCGCGGCGCACCCGGCGGTAGCGGCCACGGGGCCGGCGGACCAGTGCCGCCTCGACCCGCCGCCAGGTGTCGTCGGCGACGAAGGCCAGCCGCCGCCCGGCGAGGCTGACCTCGCGCAGCAGCACGTCCTCGTCGGCGGCGCCGTCGGTCCCGAAGCCGAGCGCGGCGGCGACCGGCCGCTGCTCCTGGCGGACCAGCACGTCGGAGGACCGGCCGGTGCGGCGGCGCAGCTCGTCGCGGACGTCGAGCAGCAGGGCGTAGGCCGCCTCCACCTCCGCGGCGGGCTCGTCGCCCAGCTGCGCGGCGGCGACCGCGCGCAGCACCTGGCCCTCGCGCAGCCCGCCGTAGGCCTCCTTGAGGTCGGGCTCGAGCAGGAACGCCAGCTCACCGACCTGCCGTGCCCGCTGGCGGCGCAGGTCGCGCAGCTGCGGCAGCAGCCGGGACGCCGACTGCCGCCAGCTGGCCAGCGTCGCGGTGCGCAGCGCGGCCGCGAGGCCGGCGTCCCCGGCGACCAGGCGGGCGTCGAGCAGGCCGAGGCCGGCCTTGACGTCGGTGGAGGCCACCGCGACCGCCTCGGGCACCGAGCGCACCGAGTGGTCCAGCCGGACGCCCGCGTCCCAGATCGGGTACCAGACGGCGTCGGCGAGGGCGGCCACCTCGGGGCGGCCGTCGTGCACCAGCACCAGGTCGAGGTCGCCGTGCGGCGGGGGCTCCCGCCGGCCCAGGCTGCCCACGGCCACCAGTGCGACGCCGTCGGTGCCGGTGCGCGGCGGTGTCGCTGCCCGCCCACCCGCACCGCGGCCCCGCCGCGACGGCGGGGTCCCGGCGACGGCGGCGGTCAGCAGGCCGCCCAGCCAGGCGTCGAGCTGCTGCACCCGCTCCGCGCGGGTCAGCTCGGGCAGCGACCCGAGGTCGGGCACGGTCCCCCCTGTCGGGTCGGTGGGTCGGGGCCGGGACGGCGTCGGCCGGGACGGCGGTCCTCCCGCCACCCCGGCCGACGCTGCTCACCCGGGTCCCCCTAGAGCGCGTCCTCGCCGCGCTCGCCGGTGCGGACCCGCACGATCTCGTCGATCGTGGTGACCCACACCTTCCCGTCGCCGATCTGGCCGGTGGAGGCCGACTCGACGACGGCGTCGACCACCCGGGCGGCCTCGATCTCGCCGACGACGACCTCGATGCGCACCTTGGGCACGAAGTCGACCTGGTACTCCGCACCGCGGTAGACCTCGGTGTGACCCCGCTGGCGGCCGAAGCCCTGGACCTCGCTGACCGTGAGGCCGGTGATCCCGATCAGCTCGAGGGCGTTCTTCACGTCGTCGAGCTTGAACGGCTTGATGATGGCGGTGACGAGCTTCACACCCGGCTCCTGTCGGTGAGGTCGGTACCCCGCGCCTCGGCGCGGGTCTGGCCGGCGGCCGCGAGAGCCGAGCCGCCACCGCCGCCACCCAGGGAGGCCAGGTCGTACCCGGTCTCGGCGTGCACGACGCCGTCGATGCCGGCGACCTCGTCCTCCTCGGTGATGCGGAAGCGCATCAGCTTCGCGATGGCGGTGCCGATGACGAGCGTCAGCACGAACGAGTAGACCAGGACCGCGAGCGCGCCTAGCGCCTGCCGCCACAGCTGGTCGACCCCGCCGCCGTAGAACAGCCCGTCGACGCCGGCGGTGGTGGCGCCGGAGGCGAACAGGCCCACCGCCAGGGTGCCCCACAGGCCGCCGACGAGGTGGACACCGACGACGTCGAGCGAGTCGTCGTACCCCAGCCGGTACTTGAGGCCCACGGCGAGGGCGCAGACGGCGCCGGCGACCAGGCCGATGGCGATCGCGCCCAGGGGCGTCACCGACGAGCAGGCCGGGGTGATGGCCACCAGACCCGCGACGACGCCGGAGGCCGCGCCCAGCGAGGTGGCGTGCCCGTCGCGCAGCTTCTCGGTGAGCAGCCAGCCGAGGGTGGCCGCGCCGGTGGCCGCGAGCGTGGTGACGAAGACCTCGGCCGCCTGCCCGTTGGCGGCCAGGGCCGAGCCGGAGTTGAAGCCGATCCAGCCGAACCACAGGATGCCCGCGCCGATCATCACCAGCGGCAGGTTGTGCGGCCGCATCGGGTCCCGGCCGAAGCCGCGGCGCCGGCCCAGCACCAGCGCCAGCGCCAGCCCGGCGGCACCGGCGTTGATGTGCACCGCGGTCCCGCCGGCGAAGTCGATGGCCAGCAGGTCGTTGGCGATCCAGCCGCCGGTCTCGGACTCGGCGCCGTCGAAGGCGAAGACCCAGTGCGCGACCGGGAAGTAGACCAGCGTCGCCCAGATGCCGGCGAAGACCATCCACGGGCCGAAGCGGGCGCGGTCGGCGACGGCGCCCGAGATCAGCGCCACGGTGAGGATCGCGAAGACGCCCTGGAAGGCGACGAACGCCAGCGAGGGGATGGTGAAGACGAGGTTGTCCGGGGCGAAGGCGCCCTCCAGGCCCGCGGTGCCGATCAGCGAGGACAGGCCGAAGAACTCGGTCGGGTCACCGAGCAGGCCGCCGCCCACGTCGTCGCCGAAGGCGATCGAGTAGCCGTAGAGCACCCACAGCACGCTGATCAGCGCGAGTGCCCCGAAGCTCATCATCATCATGTTCAGCACGCTCTTCGCGCGGACCATGCCGCCGTAGAAGAGCGCCAGACCGGGGGTCATGAACAGCACCAGCGCGGCGCTGACCAGGACCCAGGCGGTGTCGCCGGTGTCCACGGCAACCTCCTGACGTGTGGTGTGGCCGTGCGACGGGGCAGGCCACAGGACGGACCCGGAGCGCGCTGGAGAGCCCGGGGGGTGCGGCGACCACCGTGCCGGGCCGGTGTTTCCGGAGCCGTCGTCCGGCCGTTTCCGGACGGTGAACTCCGCGCCGCGTGTCCGCCCCCCGTGTGTCCGCCGTGTTGCGGCCCGCCCCGGTCCGCCCGCACCGGCCCCGTGCGAGACGGGTGCAGGTGCAACTCGGTTGCAATAAGGTGCCCGGGGGACGGCGTCCGGCCGCCCCGCGCCCAGCCGGTCCCGGGAGGTCCGCGTGCACGTCCCCGACGGGTATCTCGACGCCCCCACGTCACTGGCCACCGGCGCCGTCGCCGCCGGCGCGGTCGCCGTCGCCCTGCGCGGCGCCCGCCGCGAGCTCGACGAGCGCACCGCTCCCCTCGCCGGGCTGACCGCGGCCTTCGTCTTCGCCGTCCAGATGGTCAACTTCCCGGTCGGCGCCGGCACCAGCGGCCACCTGGTGGGGGCCGCGCTGACCGCGGTGCTGGTCGGCCCGTGGACGGCGGTGCTCTGCATGACCGTCGTGCTGCTCGTCCAGGCGCTGCTGTTCGCCGACGGCGGCCTGACCGCGCTGGGCACCAACGTGACCCTGCTGGCGGTCGTGGCCGTCGGCGTCGGCTACGGGGTGTTCCGCCTGCTCCTGCGGCTGCTGCCGCGCACCCGAACCGGCCTGCTCGCCGCCGCGGGCGCGGGCGCCTTCCTGTCGGTGCCGGCCGCGGCGCTGGCGTTCGTCGCGTTGTTCGCCGCCGGTGGGGTCGCCGACGTCTCCCTCGGCCTGGTGCTGGCCGCGATGGGCGGGATCCACCTGCTCATCGGCATCGGGGAGGCGCTGATCACCGTCGCGGTGCTCGGCGCGGTCCTGTCGGTGCGGCCCGACCTCGTGCACGGCGCCGCCCACCTGCGCCGGAGCGCCGACCTCGCCACCCGTCCGGGCCTGCGCGCCGAGGAGGCCCTCCGGTGAACCGCCGCCGCGCGTTCTGGCTCGCCGGCCTGCTGCTGACGCTGCTCGTCGCCGGGGTCCTCAGCTCCTACGCCAGCGCCTCCCCCGACGGCCTGGAGTGGGCCGCCGGTGAGTCGGGCTTCGCCGACACGGCCCGCGACAGCGCGGCCGTCGGCTCGCCGCTGGCCGACTACGGCGTCGCCGGGGTCGACGACGCCCGGGTCTCGGGCGGGCTGGCCGGCGTCGTCGGCGTCGCGGTCACCCTGGCGCTCGCCGGCGGCCTCGCGCTGCTGCTGCGCCGGCGCGGCCGCTCCGGCACCCGGGACTGACCCGTGGGTGCCGGGCACGGCGGCCCGCTGGGCGCGGCCCACGTCGCGCGCGACACCGTCGTCCACCGGCTGCCGGCGCACGTCTCGCTGGTCGCGGTGCTGGGCTTCGCGCTGGTCGTCGTCGCCACCCCGGTGCGGCCGGCCTGGGCCCTGGCCTACGCCGGGTACGCCGTCCTGGTGCTCGCCGCGGCGGCGCTGGCGCGCGTGCCCGCCGCCCGGCTGGCCCGCGGGCTGGCCGTCGAGGTGCCCTTCGTGGTCTTCGCGCTGCTGCTGCCGCTGGTGGCCCGCGGCCCGCGGGTGGAGGTGCTCGGCCTGTCGCTGTCGGAGAGCGGCCTGGTCGCCGCCGGCGGGCTGCTGGCCAAGGCGACGCTGTCGGTGCTCGCCGCCACCGTGCTCGCGGCCACCACTCCCCCGCAGGACCTGGTGCGCGGCCTGCAGCGGCTGCGGCTGCCGGCGGTGCTGGTGCAGATCCTGTCGTTCATGGTCCGCTACGCCGACGTCGTGGCCGGCGAGCTGCGGCGCATGCGGGTGGCCCGCGAGTCCCGGGGCTTCCGCGGCCGGGGGCCGGGTGCGCTGCGGGTCGTCGCCGGCACCGCGGGTGCGCTGTTCGTCCGCTCCTACGAGCGCGGCGAGCGGGTCCACCTGGCGATGCTGGCGCGCGGCGGGGACGGCCGGCTGCCCGCCGGGCCCGCGGTCGCCGTGCCCGCGCGGGTGTGGCTGACCGGGCTGGCGCTGCCCCTGTCCGCCGGGGCCGTGCTGGCGACGGGGATGCTCGGGGCGTGACCGGCCCCCAGCCCTCGCTCCTGGTGGAGGACCTGGCCTTCGCCTACCCCGACGGGCACCAGGCGCTGTTCGGCGTCGACCTGCGCGTCGACCGCGGCGAGCGGGTGGCGCTGCTGGGCCCCAACGGCGCCGGCAAGACGACGCTCGTGCTGCACCTCAACGGCATCCTCGGCGGAGGCCGGGGCCGGGTCAGCGTCGCGGGTCTGCCGGTGGAGCGGCGCAGCCTGCGGGAGGTCCGGCGGCGGGTCGGCGTCGTCTTCCAGGACCCCGACGACCAGCTGTTCATGCCCACCGTCGGCGAGGACGTCGCGTTCGGCCCGCGCAACCTGGGCCTGCCCGAGCCGGAGGTGGCCGCCCGGGTCGCCGCGGCGCTGGACCAGGTGGGCATGGCCGGGGTGGCCGACCGCCCGCCGCACCACCTGTCGTTCGGCCAGCGCCGCCGGGTCGCGGTGGCCACGGTGCTGTCGATGCACCCGGAGGTGCTGGTGCTCGACGAGCCGTCGTCCAACCTCGACCCGGCCGGCCGCCGTGAGCTCGCCGAGGTCCTCACGAGCCTGCCGGTGACGATGCTGATGGTCACCCACGACCTGCCCTACGCGCTGCAGCTGTGCCCGCGCTCGGTGGTGCTCGACGGCGGCGTGGTGGTCGCCGACGGGCCGACCCGCGAGGTGCTCGCCGACACCGACCTGCTGGCCGCCCACCGGCTGGAGCTGCCCTACGGGTTCGACCCGCGCACCGTGCCCTGACCGGCCGGGCGGGCCGAGTGAGCAGTTCCGGTCGGCTCCGGCGGCGAGTCACGCCGTGTCGGCGACCTCAGCTGCTCACTCGACGCGACTGGAGGTGACCGGAACCCGGCTCTCAGTCGGCTGCGCCGACCAGGCCCTCGGCGAACGCCTCGGGCTCGAACGGCGCGAGGTCGTCGGCGCCCTCCCCCAGCCCGATCAGCTTCACCGGGATGCCCAGCTCGCGCTGCACCGAGACGACGATGCCGCCCTTGGCGGTGCCGTCGAGCTTGGTGAGCACCACGCCGGTGACGTCGACGGCGGAGGTGAACACCCGCGCCTGCACGATGCCGTTCTGGCCGGTGGTGGCGTCGAGCACCAGCAGCACCTCGGTGACCGGGCTCTGCTTCTCCACGACCCGCTTGATCTTGCCGAGCTCGTCCATGAGGCCGGACTTGGTGTGCAGCCGGCCTGCGGTGTCGACGACGACGGTGTCGACCTCGGCCTCGACGCCGGTGCGCACCGCCTCGAAGGCCACCGACGCCGGGTCGGCGCCCTCGCGGCCGCGGACGGTGAGCACGCCGACCCGCTCGCCCCAGGTCTCGAGCTGGTCGGCGGCCGCGGCGCGGAAGGTGTCGGCGGCCCCGAGCACGACGCTGCGGCCGTCGCCGACGAGCACGCGGGCGATCTTGCCGACCGTCGTCGTCTTGCCCGCGCCGTTGACCCCGACGACCAGGACGACGCCGGGCCGCCCCTCGCGCCGGTCGGTGCCCAGCCGGCGGTCCAGGTCGGGCCCGAGCACGGCGGTCAGCTCGCGGACCAGCAGCGCGCGCAGGTCGGCGGGCGACGCGGTGGCGAGCACCATCGACTGGGTGCGCAGCCGGTCGACGATCTGCTGGGTGGCCGCGACGCCGACATCGGCGGCCAGCAGGGTCTCCTCGACCTCCTCCCAGTCGTCCTCGGTGAGCCGCTCGCGGGCGAGCACGGTGAGCAGGCCGCGGCCCAGGGAGGACTGCGAGCGGGCCAGCCGCGAGCGCAGCCGCACCAGCCGGCCGGCCGACGGCGGCGGCGTCTCGAAGACGACGTCCGGCTCGGCGACCGCCGGGGGCAGGTCGACCGGCGGCGGTGCCTCGGGCGTCACCGCGTCGGGCTCGGCCGGCGCCAGGCCCTGACCGGAGGCGGTCGCGCCGGCCGGCCGGTCCTCCGGCGGGGCGGGAGGGGCGCTGGGCGGGCGCGGGCGGGTGAGCGTCGTGCCGGCGACGGCGTCGTCGTCGAGCCGGGTGGTGCGCCGGCCGCGGCCGACCAGCAGGCTCACCCCGGCGACCAGGGCCACGAGGAGGATCGCGATCGCGATCAGCACGAACTCCATGCCGGTCAGTCTCCCAGCCGCCGTGCAGCCGGGTCTGGGCGGAACCCGGACCGTGGGCCACGCTGAACCCATGCCGCCACCCGACCGGGACACCCCCGCCCTGCTGCTCGGACCCCTGCTGCGGCACGTCGACCCGGTGTCGGCCACGGTGTGGGTGGAGACCGACCGGCCCTGCACCGTCGACGTCCTCGGCCGGACCGCGCGGACCTTCCGCGTCGGCGGCCACTGGTACGCGCTGGTCGTCGTCGAGGGCCTCGAGCCGGGTAGCACCACGCCCTACGAGGTGCGGCTCTCCACCGACGGCACCGACGGCGTCCGGGTGTGGCCGGAGTCGAGCTCGCCGTTCCCGCCCAGCCGCATCCGCACCCCCGGCCGGCCCGGTCCCTTCCGGCTGGCGTTCGGCTCCTGCCGGTACGCCGCACCGAGCACCGTCGACGTCGCCGAGGGCATCCCGCCCGACGCCCTGGACGCCTACGCGCAGCGGGTCGCCCGGCTGCCCGAGGACCAGTGGCCCGACGCGCTGGTGCTGCTGGGCGACCAGGTCTACGCCGACGAGCTCACCCCGGCGACCCGCTCGTGGCTGCGGGTGCGCCGCGGCGAGGCGGTGCCCGAGGACGCCCAGACCCGCGACCTGGAGGAGTACACCCGGCTCTACGCGGAGTCCTGGACCGACCCGCAGGTGCGCTGGCTGCTGTCGACCATCCCGTCGTCGATGGTGTTCGACGACCACGAGATGATCGACGACTGGAACACCTCGGCGGCCTGGCGGCGCCGGGTCACCGCCACCGGCTGGTGGGACGAGCGGATCGCCGGCGGGCTGGCCACCTACTGGGTCTACCAGCACCTGGGCAACCTCTCCCCCGCCGAGCTGGCGGAGAACGCGACCTGGCAGGCGGTGCGCGCACTGCCCGAGGACGCCGACGCCGGGCCGCTGCTGCGCGAGATGGCCCTCGCCGCCGACCGCGACCCGCGGACGGTGCGCTGGAGCTACGCCCGGCAGTGGGGCGACGCCCGGCTGCTCGTGGTCGACAGCCGGGCCGGCCGGGTGCTCGACGAGCAGGCCCGCCGGATGGTCGACGACGACGAGTTCGCCTGGATCGAGGACCAGATGCGGCAGGCGGTGCGGGACGGTGTCTCGCACCTGCTGGTCGGCACGTCGCTGCCCTGGCTGCTCCCCCACGCCATCGACTCCATCGAGCGCGTCGACGAGGCGCTGGCGGTGCGCCACGAGGGCCGGCTGGTCGGGCGGGCCGCCGAGGCGGCGCGGCAGGCCGCCGACCTGGAGCACTGGGCGGCGTTCGGGCACAGCTTCGACCGGCTGGCCGCCGCGCTGCTGGCGGTGGCCCGCGGCGAGCACGGCCGGGCGCCTGCGACCGCGGTGGTGCTCTCCGGCGACGTCCACCACGCCTACGCCGCCGAGGTGGTCGAGCCCGGCGGCCTGACCGGCCGGGTGCACCAGCTCACCGTCTCCCCGCTGCACAACCAGGCGCCGCACCCCATCCGGGTGGGCTTCCGCATCGGCTGGAGCCGGTGGGCGCGGCGGTTCACGCAGGCGCTGGCCCGCGCCGCGCGGGTGCGCCCGCCGTCGGTCGAGTGGGCCAAGGCCGCCGGGCCGTTCTTCGGCAACCAGGTCGGCGAGCTGGTGCTCGACGGCCGCTCGGCGCGCTTCGTCCTGCACGTGAGCGACCACCGCGAGAACGGCGAGGAGTGCCTGCAGCAGGTGCTCGACCTGCCGCTGGCCGACCCCGTCCCGGCGGCGGTGGGGGCGCAGGGGGTGACAGGCTGACGGCGTGACCGATCCCCACGAGCAGGAGCACGGCACGAAGCCGGCACCCGGCCCCGACCAGCCCCCGATCCCCGTCCGCCTGGTCACCTTCAACACCCACCACGGTGTCGGCGAGGACCGCCGCCACGACCTGCCCCGGCTGGCCAAGGTGCTCGCCGCGGCCGACGCCGACGTCATCTGCCTGCAGGAGGTCGACCGGCACTTCGGCAAGCGCAGCGAGGACGTCGACCAGGCGCTGCTGCTCTCGCGCGCGCTGGACATGCAGCTGGCCTGGGGCCCGGCCATCGACGAGCCGCGGCCCGGCGACGACGACCGCCGTCAGTACGGCAACGCGCTGCTGTCGCGGCTGCCGATCCTGGTCAGCGACGTCCACCCGCTGCCCGGCACCGGGGAGCCGCGCAGCGCGCTGCGCACGCTCGTCGAGCTCGACGGCGGCGCGCTGTGGGTGACCACCACCCACCTGACCACCCGGTCGGCGGCCGAGCGCGCCGAGCAGGTCGCGGTGCTGCGCGCGCTGCACACCGAGCCGATGGCCACCGGCGTCGTCGTCGGCGACCTCAACGCCGCACCCGACGCCCCGGAGCTGGCGGCCCTGCGCGCGGACTTCACCGACGCCTGGGAACTGGCTGCCGAGCGCGACGACCAGGCCCGCTGGCGGTTCTGGCAGCGCGACGAGGGCCTGACCCACCCGGCGCGGTCGCCGCACACGCGCATCGACCAGGTGTGGGTGACCCGGGGCATCGCCGTGAAGGGGGCGCGGGTGCTCGACGGCGCGGGGGCGTCGGACCACCTGCCGCTCGTCGTCGACCTGCTGGTCCCCTCCGGCGTCTAGCCGGGGGGGGGGGGGGGGGGGGGGGGGGGGGGGGGGGGGGGGGGGGGGGGGGGGGGGGGGGGGGGGGGGGGGGGGGGGGGGGGGGGGGGGGGGGGGGGGGGGGGGGGGGAG
>NZ_JBJGYY010000031.1:0-52405 GCF_054050235.1 Geodermatophilus sp. SYSU D00696
CCCCCCCCCCCCCCCCCCCCCCCCCCCCCCCCCCCCCCCCCCCCCCCCCCCCCCCCCCCCCCCCCCCCCCCCCCCCCCCCCCCCCCCCCCCCGGGGGAGTCAGCCGCCCCAGGGGAAGCGCGGGGCGCGGCGCTCGGTGAAGGCGGCGACGCCCTCGGCGAGCTCGCCCGCGGCCGCGGTCTCCCGGTACCAGCGGCCGGCGAGCTCCTCGACCCGGTCCTCGTCGTCCCGGTCGGCGAGCGCGGCGGTGATCTCCTTGGCCGCCCGCTGGGTCAGCGCCGAGCGGGCGGCCAGCACCTCGGCGAAGCGCCGCACCTCGCCGGCGAGGTCACCGGCGGGCAGCAGCCGGTCGACCAGGCCGGTGCGCAGTGCGGTCTCGGCGTCGACCAGCTCGCCGGAGTAGAGGAGGTAGCGGGCCGTCGCCGGTCCCACCAGCCGGACGAGCTGGCGGGTCGACGTCGGGGTGAAGACGATGCCCACCTTCGCCGGGGTCACCCCGAAGACGCCGGTCGGGTCGGTGAACCGCAGGTCGCAGCAGGTGGCCAGCTCCACCCCGCCGCCGATGCAGTAGCCGCGGATCATCGCGATCGTCGGCTTCGGGAAGTCGCGCAGCGCGGCCTGCGCGGCGAGGTTGGCCTCGCGCACGTGCGCCATGGGGTCGCCGGCGTCGGGCCCGCCCAGCAGGTCGGCGATGTCGGCGCCGGCGCAGAAGACGGGCCCGGTCCCGGTGACGACGAGGACCCGCACCTCCGGGTCCTCGGCCAGCCCGGCCAGGATGCCCGGCAGCGCCGCCCACATCTCCGCGGTGAGCGCGTTGCGCTTCTCGGGACGGTCGATGGTGAGGGAGGCGACCGCGCCGTCGCGGCCGGTCCGCAGGGTCCCGGTCACCGGCTCAGCCCAGGTCGTCGGTGGCGAAGGTGTCGCACTGCGCCGGGTCGCCGGTCTCGTAGCCGGTGGTGAACCAGCGCCGGCGCTGCTCGGAGGAGCCGTGGGTGAACGCGTCCTGGTCGACCGTGCCACCGCCCAGGTTCTCCTGGATGAAGTCGTCGCCGATGCGCCCCGCCGCGTCCAGTGCCGCGTCGATGTCGGCCTGGGTGATCTCCTCGATCAGCGGGGCGCCGGACTCGTCGGGCACCGTCTCGGCGTGGTTGGCCCACGCCCCGGCGAAGCAGTCGGCCTGCAGCTCCAGGCGCACCGTGCCGCTCGTGGGCCCGGTCTCGCCCGGGGTCACCTGCTGGTTGGTCCCGAGCAGGTTCTGCACGTGGTGGCCGTACTCGTGGGCGATGACGTAGGCGTTGACGAACAGCCCGCCCTGGGCGCCGAACTGGGTGCGCAGGGTGTCGAAGAAGGTCAGGTCGATGTACACGAGCTGGTCGGCCGGGCAGTAGAACGGTCCCGAGCCGCTGGTCGCCCCGCCGCACCGGGTCTGCACCTGGCCGGAGAAGAAGACCGTGTCGGTGGGCACGTACCGGTCGCCCAGCGTCAGGGACCAGTAGTCCTGGATCGAGTCGATGTCGGCGACGACGGCGCACTCGACCGACTCGTTGGCGTCGCCGCTGTCGTCGCAGGACTGCTCGAGCGCGGTGTTGTCGGCCGTCTCGCCCTCGGCCAGGCCGCCCGAGAGCGCCCCGAGCCCGGCACCGGCGCCGCCGCTCCCGCCGCCGAGCACCTGGATCAGCACGATCACGAGGATGCCGACCAGGCCGAGCCCGCCGCCGCCGACGGCGATCCCGCGCCCGCCGCCGAGCCCGCCGCGTCCGCGCCGGTCCTGGACCGACGACGTGTCGAGCCGCCCACCCTCCCTGTACCGCATCGCCCGACCGTGCCACCGGCTCCCGGGCCCCGCGACCGGGGAGCGGCTCAGCAGCGACGCCGCCGCTCAGGCGCGCTCGGCCGGCTCCGCTCCGGTGCGCGGGGCGGCGTCGCGGTCCTCGCGCAGGAACAGGTACCAGTACGACGTCCCGACGAAGACCACCGCGCCGACCAGGTTGCCCAGGCCCGCCAGCAGCCAGTTGGTCAGGGTGTCACCCCAGTTGGCCCCCTCGACGCCGGCGAACTGCGCGGCCGGGAGGAAGAACATGTTGGCGACGACGTGGTCGAAGCCCATCGCGACGAAGGCCATGACCGGGAAGAAGACGGCGAGGATCTTCCCGGCGACGCTCGTGGCCGACAGCGACATCCACACCGCGAGGCAGACCAGCCAGTTGCAGCCGACGCCGCGCAGGAAGACCTCCCACGCGGTGTGGGAGGTCTTGCCCTCGGAGATCTCCGCCAGCCGAGCGAAGGTCAGCCCGGCGCTGCCGGTGCTGTCCGGGTCGCCGATGACGCCGGTGGAGACGGCGAGGAAGTAGGCCACGAACAGCGCGCCGAGCAGGTTGCCGCCCAGCACCAGCGTCACGTTCCGGACGACGTCGGCGACGGTGATCTTGCCGTTCATCGCGCTCAGCGGGACCAGCATCATGTTGCCGGTGGCCAGGTCGGAGCCGGCGATCAGCACCAACACCAGGCCGAGGGTGAACGCCGCGCCCATGAACAGGGTGGGCAGCGTGCCCCAGGTGTCGGCGTCCAGCCCCGAGGAGACGGTGATCGCGACCAGCGCCCCGAAGGAGATGTAGGCGCCGGCGAGGAAGGAGCTGACCAGCACCCGGTCCCAGCTGCGGTGCACCTTCTTGGCGCCGGTCGCGGCGGCGACCTTGGCGATCTCGGCGGGTTCCCTGGCGGTCATCGCGCCTCCCCGGGGACGACGGCGTCGGTGCCCGGACCGTAGCGGCACAGGACCGTCCGCGCCGCCCGGCGGCCGTGCGCGGGCACGACACGCCTAGGGTCGGGGCGTCCACCGACGCGGGAGGGGTCCATGGCGTTCTCGAACCGGGTGCGCAGCGCGCTGACGACGACGGTGCTCGCCACCGCCGCCACCGGGTTCCTCGCCGGCTGCGGCAGCGACGAGGCCGACGAGCAGGTCGCCTACTGCACCGACGAGGACGGCGAGATCGTCGACGACGACTACTGCGACGACGACTACCGCGGCCCCGGCCTGTTCTTCCTCTACCTCGGCGCCTTCCGCACCGGCCTGCCCGTGGGCACGGTGCTGCCCGCCGGCGGCACCCGCGTCGACCCGCGCGACACCGTCGCCCGCCAGCGCTACGGCCTGCCGGCGGCCGGCGCGGTGGTGGCCGGCACCCGGGTGGCCGGCGGCATCGGCTCGGGCACCGCCGGCACCGGCAGCTCGGGCTCCTGAGGCGCGGGGCGTGCGGCGCGTCGAGAGCGGCGTCGTCCGGCCCGGCTGGGAGGCCGAGATCGAGGCGCAGGGGCTGGTCTACAACCGCACCACCACCCCGGGCGGCGAGGTGCGCAGCTACTGGCGCGAGGGCCCGTACTACGACTTCACCTCCGACGAGGTCGCCCGGCTCGAGGGCTGGGTCGCCCAGCTGTTCGAGATGTGCGTCGCCGCCGGCGACCACGTGATCGAGCACGACCTGTTCGACCGGATGGGCATCCCGCTCATCGCCCGGTCGGGCATCCGCGCCACCTGGGAGTCCGAGCCGCCGAGCGTCTACGGCCGCTTCGACCTGCGCTACGACGGCTCGGGACCTCCCCGGCTGCTGGAGTTCAACGCCGACACCCCGACCGGGCTGGTCGAGTCGGCGGTCACCCAGTGGAACTGGCACCTGTTCACCGGGCAGGGCCGCGACCAGTGGAACGCGCTGCACGAGAAGCTGGTCGCCGCCTGGCAGCGCAACCTCACCCGCTGGGAGCGGCGCACCGGGCTGCGCCCGCGGGTGCACCTGGCCTGGAGCAGCGCGGACGCCTCCGGCGAGGACCGGATGACCGTCGCCTACCTCATGGACACCGTGGTGCAGGCCGGCTACGAGGCCGTCGAGCTGGTCGTCGAGGACATCGCCCTGGACTCCGGCGACGGGCGCTTCTACGACCCGGCCGGCCGCCACCTCGACGTCGTCTTCAAGCTCTACCCCTGGGAGTGGCTGGTCGACGACGAGTTCGGCGCTGCCGTCCTCGCCGACGCGGCGCGGCCCGGCGGCACGACGTGGATCGAGCCGGTCTACAAGATGCTGTGGAGCACCAAGGCGCTGCTGCCGGTGCTGTGGCGGCTCTTCGGCGGCGACCCCGTGCTCTCCGAGCTGCTGCTGCCGGCCTACTTCGCCGACGAGATGCCCTCGAGCTGGCGGGACTACGTGCGCAAGCCGCTGTGGGGCCGCGAGGGCGCCAACGTGCAGATCGTGCGCGACGGGCAGGTGGTGACGGCGCTGCCGGGCCGCTACGGCACCGAGGGGTTCGTCGTCCAGGAGTTCGCGCCGCTGCCCGACTTCGCCGGCGTCGACGGCCCGCACCACCCGGTGCTCGGCGCCTGGGTGGTCGACGGCGAGCCCGCCGGCCTCGGCATCCGTGAGAGCGACGGGCTGATCACCGACAACCTCAGCTTCTTCGTCCCGCACACCGTCGACGCCCGCTGAGCCCCCGGCTCACGCCGGCCGGTAGGTCAGCAGCGTGACGCCCGAGCGGAACGTGCGGCTGCCGGTGGCGGTGAGCCGGACGTCGGTGCCCTCGGGGAACAGCCGCCGGCCGCGGCCGAGGACCCGCGGGAAGACGAACAGCCGGTACTCGTCGACCAGCCCGGCGGCGACCAGCACGTGGCAGAGGGTGATGCTGCCGGTGACGCCCACCTCGCCGTCGCGCTCGGCCACCAGCCGGCGCACCTCCTCGACCGGGTCGCCCGACAGCACGGTGGTGTTCGCCCAGCCCGGCTCGGTGAGCGTCCGGGAGACGACGGCCTTCTCCACCGCGTCCAGGTGCGCCGAGATGCCGGTGGTGTCACCGGTCTGCTGCGGCCAGAAGCCGCGCATCTCCTCGAAGGTGCGCCGGCCGACGAGGAACACCGACTGCCCGGCCATGTGCCCGCGCACGACGTCGAGCTGGTCGTTGGCGTCGGCGCCGTCGTCCTGCGGGGCGAACCAGCCGCCGGTGGCCTCCACGACGCCGTCGAGGGTGGTGTTCTGCGTGATGACGAGCCGGCCCACGGGGCCTCCTGTCGGTCGGGGTCTGCCGAGGGGGACCGGCCCGGCGTCGCGGACTCATCGGTCCTACGGTCGGGACATGCCACTCGAGGGGGAGTACGAGCCGAGCACGCAGGGCTGGGTCCGTGACCAGGTGGAGCGCTACGAGGCCACCGGTGGCCGGGAGGCGAACACGCTGCGCGACACCGGGCTGCCGGTGGTGGTCTTCTCCACCCGGGGCGCGCGGACGGGGAAGGTGCGCAAGCAGCCGCTCATGCGCGTGGAGCACGAGGGCGCCTACGCGATGGTCGGCTCCCAGGGTGGCGCGCCGAAGGACCCGGCCTGGGTGGCCAACCTGCGCGAGCACCCCGACCAGGTGACCGTGCAGGACGGCCCGGAGCCGTGGGACGGCGTGGCCCGGGAGGTCACCGGTGAGGAACGGGCGCAGTGGTGGGAGCGGGCCGTGGCCGCCTACCCGGCCTACGCCGACTACCAGCGCCGGACCGACCGGGTGATCCCCGTCTTCGTCGTCGAGCGGAAGCGGTGGAGTCTTAGGTGAGGCTCCCTAAGGTCATCTGCCGGTGCCGGACGGTCCGGCGCCGGGAGGAGGGCAGTGGTGCTCTGGGGACGGACGGGACGCGGTCGGGTGGCCGGCGCGGTGCTGGCGGTGGCGGTGCTCAGCGGGTGCGGGTCGACGGAGGCCGTGGCGGGAGCCGAGGCGGCGCCCGCCGAGGAGACGCGCACGGTCGAGCACGCCATGGGCGAGACCGAGGTCGCCGGCACCCCCGAGCGGGTCGTCGTCCTGGACACCGGCGAGCTCGACGCCACCCTGGCGCTGGGCGTCACGCCGGTCGGCGCGGTCCGCACCGACGTCAGCGACGAGCTGCCCGGGTTCGTGACGGCGGCCGGCGCCGACCCCGCCGACATCGCCGCCGTGGGCACCATCGCCGAGCCGGACCTGGAGGCCATCGCGGCGCTCGAGCCCGACCTCATCCTGTCCAACTCGGTGCGGCACGCCGACGTCTACGAGCAGCTGGCGGGCATCGCCCCCACCGTCTTCGCCGAGACGATCGGGGAGAGCTGGCAGGAGAACCTGCTGCTGGCCGGCGAGGCGCTCGGTCGCGAGGAGCAGGCGCAGGAGCTGCTCGACGCCTACACCTCCCGGGCCGCGGAGGTCGGCGCCCTCTACGGGGACCCGGCGGCGACGGAGGTCAGCGTCGCCCGGTTCCTCGACGGCACGCTCGTCCGGCTCTACGGCGAGGGCTCGTTCATCGGGTCGGTGCTGGCCGACGTCGGCTTCGCCCGGCCGGAGGTGCAGCGCACCGCCGAGACCTTCGTCGAGGTCTCGCCCGAGCAGGTCACGCAGGCCGACGGCGACCTGCTGTTCCACGGCGCCTACGGGGAGGCGGGGGCGACGGCTGCCGCGCAGGTCACCGGCGGGCCGCTGTGGCAGTCGATCCCCGCGGTCGCCGAGGGGCGGTCCTTCGCCGTCGACGACGACCGCTGGTTCCTCGGCCTCGGCCCGCTCGGCGCCGGCCTGGTCCTCGACGACCTCGAGGAGCTGGCCGGCCGGCCGGCCTGACGCTCCCGCGCCGTCGCCGGCGGCTCAGAACCCGGCGACGGCGTGCGGGGTGTAGGGCTCCTCGAGCCGCGCGACCTCGTCGTCGGTGAGGTGCAGGTCGACGGCGGCGACGGCGTCGTCGAGGTGCCCGACCTGCGTGACACCGACGATCGGTGCGGTCACGACCGGCTTGGCGAGCAGCCAGGCCAGCGCCACCTGCGCCCGCGGGACGCCGCGCTCGCGGGCCACCTCGGCCACCCGCTCGACGATCGCGCGGTCGCTGCGCTCGTCGTAGAGGCGGTTGCCGAAGGCGTCGTTGCGCGAGCGGTGCGTCGTCTCGTCCCAGTCGCGGGTGAGCCGGCCGCGGGCCAGCGGGCTCCACGGGACCACGCCGATGCCCTGGTCGGCGCACAGCGGCAGCATCTCCCGCTCCTCCTCGCGGTTGAGCAGGTTGTAGTGGTCCTGCATCGACACGAAACGGTGCCAGCCGTGCTGGCCGGCGGTGGACAGCGCCTTGGCGAACTGCCAGGCCCACATGCTGCTCGCACCGAGGTAGCGGACCTTGCCCGAGCGGACACACGCGTCCAGCGCCTCGAGCGTCTCCTCGACCGGTGTGTGCGGGTCCCAGCGGTGGATCTGGTAGAGGTCGACGTGGTCGACCTGAAGCCGCCGCAGGCTCGCCTCGAGCTCGCGCAGGACGGCCACGCGGGACAGCCCGCCGCCGTTGGGGCCCGGGCGCATCCGGCCGTGCACCTTGGTGGCCAGGACGACGTCGTCGCGGCTGGTGAACGCGCGGATCGCCCGCCCGGTGATCTCCTCGCTGGAGCCGGCCGAGTAGACGTTGGCGGTGTCGAGGAAGGTCACGCCGGCCTCGAGGGCGCGGCGGATGAGCGGCATCGCCTCGTGCTCGGGCAGGCTCCACGGGGTCATCCCGCGCTCCGGCTCGCCGAAGCTCATCATCCCGAGGCAGATCCGCGAGACCTCCAGGCCGGTGGCGCCCAGCCGCGTGTACTGCATGCGCCCACCCTGCTGCGGCGGCCGGTCGCCCGCGACCGCGCCCACGTGCGCCTTGCCGGGGTCGAGGGCGGCGCTCCTGCGGACATCCGTCGGCGCTCCTGCGGTGTTCTCGACACTCCTGCGGTGTCACAGCACCGCAGGAGTGCGCGCAGCACCGCAGGAGTCGGCGTGGACCCTGCGGCGGCCGGTCGCCTGCGACCGCGCCCGCCCGGGTGCGCGTTGCCGGTGTTCCTCGTGTATTGCCGGCCCTGCAGCGCCCGCAGTGCACGAGGAACGCGGGCAGTGCGGTGCTCAAGGCAACCGCCCGGGCAGTGCGGCGCTCCGGGCAGCTGCGCGGGCAGTGCGGTGCTCAGGGCAGCTGCGCGGCCAGCTCCGGCACCCGCTCGGCAACGCCGTCGGGGAAGGCGGTGAAGGGCTCGGCGGTCACCGTCCGCTTCGCGCCCGTGCCCGTCCACCGCCACGTGCCGACCGCGCAGCCGCCGGTGACCACGGTGGGGCGGAAGACACCGTTGCCGCCCGGGACGATCCGGTCGGCGTGCTCGGCGGGCACGGTGCAGGTGCGGTCGGCGTAGCCCAGCACCACCTCGTCGAAGCCGGGGAGCAGGTGCACGCCCTCGGCCTCGGCGCGACAGGCGGCCAGCCGGTCGGGGGTCTCGGGGTCCATCAGCATCTCGGTGCCGTCGACGTCGACCGCCGCCAGCCGGTCGCGCACCAGCGCGAGGCCGGCCCGGACGTCGCGCACCGTCGTCCCCGCCCAGCGGACCAGGTCGGCGACGGTGGCCGGCCCGTGCCCGGTGAAGAAGCGCAGCGCCAGCTCCCCCCGGGCCTCCTCGCCGGTGAGCCGCCGGGGCCGCGGCACCCACTCGTCGAGCAGCACGAACGCCTGGTCGCCGCCCTCGGGCGGGCCGAGGACCAGCGTCCCGGTCTGCGCGAGGTACCACAGCGTGTGGTAGCCCTTCTGGCCCGCGACGTCACAGCCGCCCTCGGCCAGCGCGGCCAGCAGCTCCCGCCGGCCCAGCCGCCGCCCGCCGGTGAGCGCGGCCACGGCCGTCCCCCGCGAGCGCTCGAGGTCGGCCTCGGTGAGCCCGACGACCGCCCGTCGCCTGGCCGCGCCCGCGAGCGGGCGGGCGCCGAGCAGGTCGAGCATCCAGTGCAGGTCCTCGGCGGCGGTGAGGTGCAGGGTGCCGCGCATCGGCCACGAGCGGACGACGGCGCCGGTCTCCAGCGCCGCCTCGACCCCGGCCCGCGACCGGTCGGCGGTGCGCAGCGCCACCGACGTCACCGCGCCCGGCCAGTCCTGCCCCTGGACGGCGAGCAGCCCGCGGACGGCGGCCGCGGCATCGGGGAACGGCGCACCGGCCACCCGCTGGGCCACCAGCCGCAGCAGCGCGACCTCGCTCAGCGGGACCGACGGCGTCGTCATGGCGCGACCCTGCCACGGGGCACCGACGCACCGGCGCGGTCAGCGCACGAGGTGCAGGTGGACCATGTCCTCCGCGTCGGGCTCGGTGGTCAGCGGCGTGAACCCGGCGGCGGCCGCCGCGCGCAGGCTGGCGGTGTTGTCCGGCTCGATGCCGAGGACGAACTGCTCGACGTCGGCGGTCGCAGGTGCTGCGACCAGGGCCCGCAGCGTGGCCGCGCCGATCCCGCGGCCGCGGCGGGACGGGGCGACGACGTAGGCCGCGCCCATCGTGCGCCGGGGGTCGGTGGACAGGACCCGCTCGGCCGCCGGGTCCCACTCCGTCCAGCGGTCGTAGACGTCGCCGCCGACCTGCGCGACCACCACGCCGTCGCCGTCGAGGGCGACGAAGGCGCACGAGCGCAGCACCCGCCGGCCGCGGAACTCGTCGGTCCACACGGTGCTGCGCAGCGCCAGCTCCCGGGCGGGCCAGTCCCGCCCGCCCAGCCGGCGCCGGGTCTCCGCGTCGTCGAACCACGGCAGCACCCCGGGCAGGTGCTCCGGCTCGAACGGGACCAGCCGGACGGTGTCCACCCGTGCCAGCGTGGCCCGGGCCCGCACCGCCCGCACCCGCGGCGCTGACAGACTGCCGCCCGTGCAGGCGGAGGACTGGGACGCGCGCTACGCCGAGCGGCAGCAGTGGTCGGGGGAGCCCAACCCGCTGGTCGCCGAGCTCGTGGGGGACCTGCCGTCGGGCGACGCGGTCGACCTGGCCGCGGGGGAGGGGCGGCACGCGCTGTGGCTGACGCGGCTGGGCTGGCGCGCCACCGCCGTCGACTTCTCCGCCACCGGGCTGGCCCGCGGGCAGGCCCAGTCCGGCGCCGACCGGGTCACCTGGGTGACCGCCGACGTGACCACCTGGTCGGCGCCGCCCGGATCGACCGACCTCGTGCTGGTCGCCTACCTGCACCTGCCGGACCCGGCGATGACCGACCTGCTGCGGCGCGCCGTCGGCTGGCTGCGGCCCGGCGGGCGGTTCCTGCTGCTCGGCCACGACGTCGACAACCTCGCGCACGGCGTCGGCGGGCCGCAGGACCCCGCGATCCTGCACAGCGCCGCCCGGCTGGCGCCGGTGGCCGGGCTGCTCGACGTCGACCGGCTCGAGCAGGTGCGCCGGGAGACCCCGGCCGGCACCGCCCTGGACACCCTGCTGTGGGGCCGGCGACCGGGCCGATCCGTCGGCTCCGGCCGGTAGCGTCGCGGGCGTGATGGGGATGGGCGGGGCCGGCGGTCCGGGAGCCGAGCGGCGACGGCGGCTGGTGGCCATCGTCGTCGTCGTCGCGCTGGTGGTGGCCGCGGGCGCCACCGTGCTCAGCCTCGTCCTGCAGTGAGGAGGTCTGCCGTGACCGACCCGATCGAGGAGTGGTTCGCCGCGGCCGGTCCGCGGGCCGACGAGCTGCGCCGCGTCGACGCGCTCGTGCGGGAGGCCGCGCCCGGGCTCGACCGGCAGCTCGTGCCCGCGGGCTCCGGGCGGGTGCTCGGCTACGGGCTGATGCCCTACCGGCCGCGGTCGGCGAAGGAGACGACGTCGTGGCCGCTGGTCGCCCTCGCGGCGCAGAAGCGGCACCTGTCGCTGTACGTCTGCGCCGTCGTCGACGGGCAGTACCTGCCCGAGACGCGCGCCGAGCGGCTGGGGAGGGTCTCGTGCGGTCGCAGCTGCGTCCGGTTCACCTCCCTCGACCGCGTCGACGCGGGGGAGCTGAGCGCGCTGGTCCGCGACGCCGCGGCGGTCACCGCGGCCGGCGACAACGCCTACTTCTCGATCTGATCGCCGCCGGGTGGACCTTGGTCCCTGGTGCCGCTGGGACAGGAGGGCCAGTCTGGTCCCACGGGGAGTAACGGAACCGCAACGGACGAGAGGGCGCGCCTGCGCATGACCGCGAGCACCGAGCACGCTCCCGCCGTCGACACGTCCGTCGTCGAGGCGGTCGCCCGTCTCGTGGAGGAGTTCCGTCCGCGGGTGCGACCGCACGTCGTGGGCTCGGTCGTGGCGTCCTGCCGCCGCGACCTCAGCGGCGTCCCGGTCACCGCGCTGCCCGAGCTGGTCGAGCGGCTGGCGCGCACCCGCCTGGAATCGGTCCGCTGAGAGCCGTCGGCTGAATCCGCTTGCCCCGTCGCCGACGATGACCGGGTGGGTTCCGTCGACGTGAGCGGGGTCCGGCACACGCTGCCGGACGGCCGGGTGCTGCTGGACGACGTCTCCTTCCGCGTGGGGGACGGCGCCCGCGCGGCGCTGGTCGGGGAGAACGGCGCCGGGAAGACGACGCTGCTGCGGATCATCGCCGGGGACCTCGTGCCCGAGGTCGGGGCGGTCGCCCGCAGTGGCGGCCTGGGCGTCATGCGGCAGTTCATCGGCTCGGTCCGCGACGACACCACCGTGCAGCGCTTCCTCGTCGATCTGTCCGCCCCGGCCGTGCGCGAGGCCTGGCACGCCGTGGAGGCCGCCGAGCTGGCCCTCATGGAGACCGACGACGAGCCCGCGCAGCTCGCATACGCCGACGCGCTGGCGCAGTGGGGCGACGCCGGCGGCTACGACGCCGAGGTCACCTGGGACACGGTGACCGTCGCGGCGCTCGGCGTGCCCTACGACCGGTGCAAGTATCGGGAGCTGTCCACGCTGTCGGGCGGCGAGCAGAAGCGGCTGGCCCTCGAGGCGCTGCTGCGCGGGCCCGAGCAGGTGCTGCTGCTCGACGAGCCGGACAACTACCTCGACGTCCCGGGCAAGCGCTGGCTGGAGGAGCGGCTGCTCGAGACCCGCAAGACGGTGCTGTTCGTCAGCCACGACCGCGAGCTGCTCGCGCGGGTCGCCGACCGGGTGGTCACCGTCGAGGGCGGGACCGCGTGGGTGCACGGCGGCGGCTTCACGACCTACCCGGAGGCCCGCGCGGCGCGGCACGAGCGGATGGCCGAGCTGCGGCTGCGCTGGGACGAGGAGCACCAGCGGCTGGTCGACCTGGTGCGCACGCTGCAGCAGCAGGCGGCCAACTCGCCGGACATGGCCTCGCGCTACCGCGCCATGCAGACGCGGCTGGCGAAGTTCGAGGCCGCGGGCCCGCCGCCGGACCGGCCGCCGGAGCAGAAGGTGGCCATGCGGCTGCGCGGCGGCCGCACCGGGCAGCGCGCCGTCATGGCCGAGCAGCTGGAGCTGACCGGGTTGATGCAGCCGTTCGACCTGGAGGTCTGGTACGGCGACCGGGTCGGCGTGCTGGGCGCGAACGGCGCGGGCAAGTCGCACTTCCTGCGGCTGCTGGCCGGCCAGGACGTCGCGCACACCGGGTCCTGGCGGCTCGGCGCCCGCGTCGTCCCCGGCTTCTTCGCCCAGACCCACGCGCACCCCGAGTGGCTCGACCGCACGCCGGTGGACCTGCTCTGGCACGGCGAGCCCGGCCGGCCGGGCGTCGACCGCGGCCGGGCGATGGCGGTGCTGCGCCGCTACGGGCTCACCGACTCCGCCGACCAGCCGTTCCGCACGATGTCGGGCGGGCAGCAGGCGCGGTTCCAGATCCTGGTGCTGGAGCTGTCGGGCGCCACGCTGCTGCTCCTCGACGAGCCCACGGACAACCTCGACGTGATCTCGGCGGAGTCGCTGGAGGAGGCGCTGGCCGCTTTCGACGGCACCGTGCTCGCGGTGACCCACGACCGGTGGTTCGCGCGCTCGTTCGACCGGTTCCTGGTCTTCGGCGCCGACGGCCGGGTGTACGAGTCGGCCGAGCCGGTGTTCGACGAGACCCGGGTCGTCCGCGCCCGCTGACCGCTGTCAGGCTGCCTGGACAGTCAGGGCAGCCTGACGGATGCTGGGGCATGGACGTCGACGAGCTCGAGCGGCAGCACACCCTCGCCAGCGCCGTCCGGCGGTACGACGAGCTGCGGGCCCGCGACTCGCTGGCCGATCCCGACGACCCGGCCGGCCCGCGCCCGCTCACCCGCGGGGAAGCGCTGGAGCTGCTGGCCCTGGGTGAGGTCATCGCCCGCCGGGCCGCCCAGGGCCGGCAGCTCACGGTGCGCACGGCGCGGGCCACCGGTGCGTCGTGGGCGCAGATCGGCCGGGCGTTGGGATCCACCCGCCAGTCGGCGTGGGAGGCGCACCGCCGGTGGATCGACACACAGGTCCACCACCCCGAGGGCTCGGGCGGGTTCACCGAGGACGAGGCCGCCGAGGCGAGGGCCCTGCTGGCCAACGACGCCGATTGACGAAGGCGTCTCGTCGATCATCGGGTGTGTGCACGTCCGAGCGGCGTGTCCGGCCGTGTCGCGTGCACGCATCCGATGATCGACACGGAGGGCCACCCGCAGCGTCAGCCGAACGCGCGGCCCTCGCCCCGGTAGGTCGGGACGGCGCCGGTCAGCCGGTCGCCGACCAGCGTGTGCAGGACGTCGACGTGCTCGCACAGCTCGCCGGCCTTGGCGTGCCGGAACCACACCCGGTCGCCGACCGCGAGCCCGCCGGCGCCCGGACCCCGCAGCGGCGTCTGCACCTCCCCGGCGCCCTCGGTGCCGAGCAGTCGCAGCCCCGCCGGGTGCACCGGGCGCGGGGAGCGGTCGGGGCCGGGCGGGCCGGACGCGATCCAGCCCCCCGCCGCCACGGTGACGATCCCGGGTGCCGGGCGGCGGGTGACCGGCAGCGCGAACAGCAGGGCCGGCTGGCCGCGGACGGCGCGGTAGCCGTCGAAGAGCGTCGGCTGGTAGAGCCCCGACCCGGCGGCCACCTCGGTCACCGACGGGTCGGCCGCGGTCCGTTCCAGGCTGCCGGTGCCGCCGCCGTTGACGAACTCGAGCGGCGCCACCGCCGACACGGCGGCCACCATCGCGGCGCGCCGCCGCACCAGCTCGCGCATCGACAGCGCCTGCACCCCGCGCACCGCCAGGGCGCGCACCGGCCGCCCGGGCGGGGCGTCGGGGACCCCGGCCACCTGCGCCTCGTAGGCCATCAGCCCCACCAGCGTGAACCCGGCCCGGCCGTGCACCGTGCGGGCCAGCGCCGCGGCACCGGCCGGGTCGTGCACCGGCGACCGGCGCACGCCGAGGTGGACCCGCCCGCCGCCGGCGCGCAGCGAGGCGTCGAGGTCGAGGCACACCCGCACCGGCGGGCGGGTCCCGGGGGCGGCGAGGGCGTCGACGAGGTCGAGCTGGTCGGGGGAGTCGACCACCAGCGTCACCCGGGCGGCGAGCGCCGGGTCGGCCACCAGCCGGCGCAGCGCGGCCCGGTCGGCCGAGGGGTAGCCGACGACGACGTCCTCGCACACCGGGTCCTCGCCGCCGGCCAGCCACAGGGCCTCGGCCAGCGAGTAGGCCAGCACGCCCGCGAAGCCCGGCCGCGCCAGCACCCGCCGCAGCACCGCGCGGCTGCGCACGGACTTGCTCGCCACCCGCACCGGCCGCCCGCCCGCCCGGCGGACCAGCGCGGCGGCGTTCGCGTCGAGGGCGTCGAGGTCGAGGACGGCGAGCGGCGGGTCGAGGTCGGCGGTCGCGGCGTCGAGCCGGGCCCGCGCCGGGGCGGTCACGGCACCGGAGCCTCCCGGGCGGGAGCGGAGCGGGGCAAGGCCCTCGACGGGTGGAGCCGGGCCGGACACACTGCCGCGGACACCGGAGGAGGACGACGTGGCGGGCAGCCGACGCACGGGCACCTGGCGCAACTGGGCGGGCGACCAGCGGGCGACCGGGCTCACCGTCGTCACCCCGGCCGACACGGAGGCGATCGCCGCGGAGCTGCGGGCGGCCGGTGGCGCGGGCCGCCGCGTGACCGCCCTGGGCAGCGGCCACTCGTTCAGCGGCATCGGCCGGCCCGAGGACGTCGCGCTGAGCCTGCGCCGGCACGCCGCGCTGCTCGACGTCGACGACGCCGGCCTGGTCACCGTGCAGGCCGGCATGTTGCTGCACCGGCTGGGCGCCGAGCTCGCCCGGCGCGGCTGGGCGCTGACCAACCTCGGCGACGTCGACCGGCAGACCGTGGCCGGCGCGGTGTCCACCGGCACGCACGGCACCGGCGCCCGCTTCGGCGGCCTGGCCACCCAGCTGCGGGCGCTCGAGCTGGTCACCGCCGACGGCGCCGTGCTGCGCTGCTCACCGACCGAGCACCCCGACGTCTTCTCCGCCGCCCGCGTGGGGCTCGGCGCGCTGGGCGTGCTGAGCACGGTGACGCTGCAGGCCGTGCCGGCCTTCGCGCTGCGGGCCGAGGAGGGCCCGGCGCGGCTGCCGGACCTGCTGGCCGCCTTCGACGAGGTCATGACCTCGACCGACCACGTCGAGTTCTACTGGTTCCCGCACACCGACCGGTGCGTGACCAAGCGCAACACCCGGGTGCCACTGTCGGAGCTGGCGCCACCGTCCCGGGTGCGGGCGCTGTGGGACGGCGAGGTGCTGGCCAACGCCGGGTTCGCCGCCGTCGTCGCGACCGGTCGCCGGGTGCCCGCGCTGGTCCCGCCCCTCGCCCGCCTCTCGGCCGGCGCCTTCAGCAGGCGCCCCCACACCGACCTCGCCCACCGGGTGTTCGTCGCGCGCCGGCGGGTCCGGTTCCGCGAGATGGAGTACGCCGTCCCGCGGGCGGCCGCCCCGGGGGTGCTCGCCGAGCTGCGCCGGGTGGTCGACGCCGGGCCGTGGCGCATCCCGTTCCCCGTCGAGGTGCGGGTCGCCGCCGCCGACGACGTCCCCCTGTCGACCGCGTTCGGGCGGGACACCGCCTACGTCGCCGTCCACGTGCCCGCCCGCAGCGAGCCCGGCGGTTACTTCTCGGCGTTCGAGGCGATCGCCGCCGCGGTCGGCGGACGGCCGCACTGGGGCAAACAGCACGGCCTGGACGCGGCCGCGCTGGCCGCCCGGTACCCGCGGTTCGGCGAGTTCACCGCGCTGCGGGCCCGGCTCGACCCCGCCGGCGTGCTCGGCAACGCGCACCTCGACCGGGTGCTCGGCCCGGTCGCGCAGCCCGCCGGGCGGACCTGAGCGCCTCAGAGGTCGACGTCGGGCTCGCCGGTGCCGCCGATCCGGTCGAGCTCCTCCATCTCGGCCGGCCCGAGCACCCGTGCCGCGGCCTGCAGGTCCTCCTCCAGGTGCGCCACCGACGAGGTGCCCGGGACGAGCAGCAGGTTGGGGGAGCGGGCCAGCAGCCACGCCAGCGCCACCTGCTCCGGCGTGGTCTCCAGCCGCCGGGCCACGGTCTCCAGCGCCGCCGTGCGCAGCGGCGGGGACCCGCCGAGCGGGCCGCAGGGCACGAAGGCGACGCCCTCGCGGGCCAGCGCGTCGACCATCGGGTCGTCGTCGCGGTGCAGCAGGTCGTAGCGGTTGTGCACGCACACCACCGGCGCGATCGCCCGCGCCTCGGCGAACTGCTGCGTCGTCACGTGGGAGACCCCCAGGTGGCGGACCAGGCCCTCCTGCTGCAGCTGCGCCAGCGCCCCGAACGGCTCGGCCAGCGAGCGCTCCACGGGCCCGGCGGAGCCGGGCATCCGCAGGACCACGACGTCGAGGACGTCGGCACCGAGGTGGTCGAGGTCGTCCTGCACGGCCGAGCGCAGCTCCTCCGGGGTGAGCGCCTCGTGCCACGCGCCGTCCGGGGTCCGCCGGGTGCCCACCGCGGTGACGATCGTCAGCTGCTCCGGGTACGGGTGCAGCGCCTCGCGGATGACCTCGTTGGCGACGTGCGGGCCGTAGGAGCCGCTGGTCGCGACGTGGTCGACGCCGAGCTCCACGGCCCGGCGCAGCAGGGCGACGGCGGCGTCCCGGTCCGCGGGCGGGCCCAGGGCATCCGGTCCGACCAGCCGCATCGCGCCGAGGCCGATCCGGTTGACCGTGCGGTCCCCCAGCGGGAACTGCCCTGACCTCTCGGCGTGGAAGACCGTCATGGCCCACGTCCTACCCGGTCGGCGCCGCCCGACCCGCGGTGCTCAGGCGGCCCGGTCGAGCCGGTCGCCCACCTCCTGGCGCCACCGCCGGACGTCGGCGGTCACCCGCGCGCGCTCGCGGCGGTCGGCCCGCCGGACCGCCAGCGCCAGGCCGCTGCCGACCAGCGCCAGCCCCGCCCCGACCCACATCGGCGCGGCGTAGCCGAGGTCGAGGGACAGGACGAGCGCGCCGAGGGCCGCTCCGAGCGCGTTGGCCACGTTGAACGCCGCCTGGTTGGCCGCGGACACCAGGCTGCCACCGCGCACCCGGGCCGCCTCGATGACGCCGTTCTGGACGACCGGGCCCATCGCGAAGGCCACGGTGCCGAAGAGCACCAGCAGGGCGATCGCCGCGGCGGGCGTGCGGGCGAGCAGCGCGAACGCCCCCAGCAGCACGGCGGTGACCAGCAGGCCGGCGGCGACGAAGGAGAACCCGAAGCGGTCGCCCAGCCGCCCGCCGGCCAGCGTGCCGACGGTCGTGCCGACGCCGAACAGGGCCAGCACCGGGGTCACCCAGCCCTCGGGCAGGCCGGCCAGCTCGGTCAGGATCGGGCTGACGTAGCTGTAGACGGCGAACAGCGCGGCGAACCCGACCATCGTCAGGGTCAGGACCAGCCACACCTGACCGCGGCGGAAGGCGGCCAGCTCCGAGCGCAGGTCGCCGCGCTCGCCGGTCCCGGCCGGCAGCCAGGCCAGCAGCCCGGCGATGGTGACCAGGCCGATCCCGGCGATGGCGCCGAGGACGAGCCGCCAGCTCAGCTGCTGGGCGACGAAGGTGCCCAGCGGCACACCGACGACGTTGGCCAGCGTCAGGCCGGTGATCATCAGGGAGATGGCCTGCGTCGCGCGCTCCGGTGGCACCAGGCGGCGGGCCGCCACCGCGCCGACGCCGAAGAACGAGCCGTGCGCCAGCGCGGTGACCACCCGGGCGGCGACCAGGGTCTCGTAGGTCGGGGCGAGCGCCGACAGGGCGTTGCCCACGACGAACACGCCCATCAGCGCGACCAGCGTCTGCCGGGGCGAGAAGCGCACCCCGAGCGCGGTGAGCGTCGGGGCGCCGAGGACGACGCCGACCGCGTAGGCGGAGATGAGCAGACCCACCGCCGACACCGACACCCCGAGACCGTCGGCGATCTCGGGCAGCATGCCCATGACGACGAACTCGGTGGTGCCGATGCCGAAGGCGCCGATGGCGAGGGCGAGCAGGCCGCGGGGCACGGGAGGACTCCAGGGGGACGACGGCGGGCGAGCGGGAACGTGCGGACGTCGTCGTCCGTGCGGGTCCTACCCGGGGACAAGGAACCGGCCGCGCGGGACATGCCCCGCGCGGCCGGTGGGTCCGGTCACAGGACCGGTCAGGGCTGCAGGAGCACCTTCACCGCGCCGTCCTTCTTCTCGCGGAAGTCGGCGTAGGCCTGCGGTGCCTGCTCCAGCGGCACCCGGTGGGTGGCGAAGTCGTCGACGCCGAGCGGGTCGCCCTCGACCAGCAGCGGGAGGATGTCGGGCACCCAGCGCCACACGTTGGCCTGGCCCATCCGCAGCTGGATCTGCTTGTCGAACATCTTCGACAGCGGCATCGGGTCGGTGGCCCCGCCGTAGACGCCCGACAGCGAGATGGTCCCGCCGCGCCGGACCGCCTCGATGGCCGTGTTCAGCGCGGCCAGCCGGTCGATGCCGGCGACCTTCATCACCGGCGCCATGATCGCGTCCGGGACGACAGCGGAGGCCTTCTGGGCGATCTGCGCCAGCGGGGAGCCGTGCGCCTCCATACCGACGGCGTCGATGACCGCGTCGGCGCCGCGGCCGTCGGTGCGGTCGCGGATCTCGGCGACGACGTCGTCCTGGTCGGTCGAGCGGATCACCTCGGTGCCGCGGGCGGTGGCGCGGGCGAGCCGCTCGGGGACGACGTCGACCCCGACGGCCCGGACGCCGAGGTGGGCGGCGATCCGGGTGCACATGTCGCCGATGGGTCCCAGCCCCAGCACCAGCAGGGTGCCGCCGGGCGGCGTCGCGGCGTACTGCACCGCCTGCCAGGACGTCGGCAGCACGTCGGAGAGGTAGACGAACCGGTCGTCGGCCGGCCCGTCGGGGACCTTGATGGGCAGCGTGTTGCCGAAGGGCACCCGCAGGTACTCCGCCTGGCCACCGGGGACCTGCCCGTAGAGCTTGGTGTAGCCGAACAGCGAGGCCCCGAAGCCCTGGTCGCGGTTCTGCGTGGTCTCGCACTGCGACTGCAGGCCCTGCGAGCACATCCAGCAGGTGTTGCAGGAGATGTTGAACGGCACGACGACGCGGTCGCCCGGCTTGACGGCGGTCACCGCGGACCCGACCTCGCGGACGACCCCCATCGGCTCGTGGCCCATGACGTCGCCCTTGGACATGAACGGCGCCATCACCTCGATCAGGTGCAGGTCCGACCCGCAGATCCCGCTGGAGGTGATCTCGACGACGACGTCGGTGTCCTCCTGGATCGTCGGGTCGGGGACGGTGTCGACCTGTACGTCGGCACGTCCGTGCCAGGTGACTGCGCGCATGAGTGGGCTCCTCAGTTCCTCGTCAAGGGGTTCCGCCACGGGCTCCTGCCCCACGTGAGGCTCGTCGCGCTGGTCGTGCAGCCTCGGCGGCGCGTCCCTGACCTTCCGTAGAGGACCGGTGCACCCTCCGTCGAACGACATCCGTGCGATCTCGTGACCCACGCCACCAAACGGAGTATCGATACCCCTCGACTCAGATCACGAAACCATCACGGCGTGTTTACATGGGCCCCGCCCGCTCTCCCGGGCACCGCACGACGACCCCGTCCCCGACGAGAGCCAGGTGTATGTCCGAGCGCCACCCCGACCGCCTCTCCGACGGAGGGACCCCGCGCGACCCCGCGGGCAGGCCCTCCCGACAGGCCGCAGCGGCATCGCCCTCCCGGCGACGCGCCCCGGCCGGGAAGGCCCAGCGGACGGCCCCGGAACGGCGTCAGGGGGAGACGTCGCCGGCCGGGAAGACCACCGCCACCCGTTCCGCCCGCCCCCGGCCCACATCGCGCCCGCGCTCCGGCGCCGCGGCCGGCTCCACTGCCACCGGCCTCGAGGTCCGCACGGTCGTCGTCACCGGCAACACGGTCGTCGACGACCGCGTCCCGGCGCCCGCCGACGTCGTCGAGGAGGTCCTCGCGGCCGAGCCGGTGACCGCCGTCGCCGACACCGCGGAGCTCGTCGAGGCCGCCGACGCGCAGGCCCTGGCCGCCGTCGTCGTCCCCCGCGAGGAGTCCGGGCCCGAGACGGCCGGGTGCGAGACCGCCGAGTACGAGGCCGCCGAGCCCGAGGACGGCCGGCCCGCCGTGGCCGGCGGCCACACCCGGCGCCGCACCCTCCGCCGGCTCCGGCCGCCGCGCCGCCGCCCGGCCTTCTACCTGGCCGCCGCGCTCGTCGGCGCGGTCGGTCTCGGCACCTCCGCCACCGGTGACCGGGCGGCCCAGGCCGTCGGCACCGAGTCGGTGAGCTCCTCGGTGAGCGTCGCCCAGGAGCTCGGCCTGGACCGCGAGGAGTCCGCCGCGGCCGCCGGGGCCGCTGAGCTGCGCTCCGATGCCGCCCTGCTCGGCGAGCTGGCCGCCAGCCGCACCGCGCGCGAGACCGAGGAGGCCGCAGCCGCCCAGGCGCAGGCCGAGGCGGAGCGGGTCGCCGCGGAGGCGGCCGCCGCCGCGGCGGCGGAGGCAGCCCGGCCCGAGGCGGTCCTGCCGGTGGAGGGCGGTCGGCTCACCAGCAGCTTCGGCGCGCGCTGGGGCAAGCTGCACGCCGGCATCGACCTGGCCGCCCCCATGCTCACGCCGGAGTACGCGGCGGCCGACGGCGTCGTCCTCGAGGCCGGCCCGGCCAGCGGCTACGGCAACGTGGTCTACATCCAGCACGACAACGGCGACGTCACCGTCTACGGGCACATGGAGGAGATCCTCGTGCAGCCCGGCCAGGTGGTCCGCGCCGGCGACACCATCGCGCTGCTGGGCAACCGCGGCCAGTCCACCGGGCCGCACCTGCACTTCGAGGTGCACGTCGGCGGCATCGACGGGCAGAAGATCGACCCGCTCCCGTGGCTGCGGGAGCGCGGCGTCGCCATCTGAGCGAGGACGCCTCGACACGCCCCCTCCCGGCAGGTCCGGGCAGGGGGCGTGCTCGTGCGGGGACACTGCCGGGGGAGGGGAGGTGGCGCCGATGGGAGCCGGGCACGCGCACGGCCACGGCACCGCTGCAGGCGCGTCCCGTGGTCGGCTCGCGCTGGTCCTCGCGCTCACCCTCGCGGTGGCCGGGGCCGAGGTCGTCGGCGCGCTGGTGTCCGGGTCGCTGGCGCTGCTCGCCGACGCCGGCCACATGGTCACCGACGCGCTCGGGATCGGTCTGGCCCTCGGCGCGGTCACCCTGGCCCAGCGCCCGGCCCGCGGCCGGCGCACGTTCGGCTGGCAGCGGGTGGAGATCCTGGCCTCCGTCGCCAACGGGCTGCTGCTCACCGGGGTCGCCGTCGTCGTCGTGGTCGAGGCCGTCCGCCGCATCGGTGACCCGCCCGAGATCGACTCCGCGGTGGTGCTCGCCGTCGCCGCCGCCGGCCTGCTGGCCAACCTCGTGGGGCTGGCGCTGCTGCACCGGCGCCGCGGGTCGCTCGCGGTCCGCGGCGCCCACCTCGAGGTGCTCGGCGACGCGCTCGGCTCGGTGGCGGTCCTGGTCGCCGGCGGCGTCGTCGCCCTGACCGGGTGGACGCCGGCCGACACCGTCGCCGCGCTGCTGGTCGGCTGCCTGGTGCTGCCGCGGGCCTGGGCGCTGCTGCGGGAGTCCCTCGACGTGCTGCTCGAGGCCGCGCCGCGCGACGTCGACCTCGACCGGGTCCGCGCCCACCTGCTCGGGGTCGAGGGCGTCATCGGCGTCCACGACCTGCACGCCTGGACGATCACCTCGGGCCTGCCGGTGCTCTCGGCGCACGTCGTGGTCACCGACGAGGTGCTCGCCGACGGGCACGGCGGGCGGGTCCTCGATGCGCTGTGCGCCTGCCTCGGCGACCACTTCGACGTCCCGCACTGCACCTTCCAGATCGAGGCCGAGGCACACGCCGGCCACGAGGCCCCCGTCCACGATTGACGAAGGGCCCCGCTGCAGGGCCCGCCACTCGCACGCTCGCGGCGGGGCCCTGCAGCGGGGCCGTTCCATCCCGTCACCTGGTGGGACAGTGGGGTGGACGACCGCGGAGGACCGGAGGTACAGGTGGAGCACGGGCACCACTCGGGCATGTGGGTGCCCAGCGAGCCACCCACGTGGGGACGGCTGTTCCTGCCGCACCTCGACGCCTGGTCGGTGCTGCCGGTGCTCGCCCTGCTCGGGCTCGTGGTCTACCTGGTCGGCGTGGTCCGGCTGCGGCGCTCGGGCGTGGCCTGGCCGTGGTGGCGGACCGCGACGTGGGTGGCCGGCTGCCTGTCGCTGTTCGCCGTCACCGGGACGTGGCTGAACGGCTACGGCATGGTGCTGTTCAGCGTGCACATGGCCCAGCACATGGTGCTGTCGATGGTCGCGCCGCTGCTCCTGCTGCTCGGCCGCCCGGTCACCCTCGCGCTGCGGTCGCTGCCGCGGGGGAGGGGACTGGCCGGGGTGCCGCGGGCGCTGCTGCTCGACGCCCTGCACAGCAGGGTCGCTCGCTTCGTATCACACCCGCTGTTCACGCTGCCGCTGTTCCTGGTCAGCCTCTACGGCGTCTACTTCACGCCCGTGTTCGACGCCCTCATGGGCGACCCGCTCGGGCACCAGTTCATGCTCGCCCACTTCACCGTGACCGGGCTGCTGTTCTTCGGGCCGATCCTGGCGCAGGACCCGTGGCCCCGGCAGGTCGGCCACGCCGGCCGGATGCTCGAGCTGCTCATCCCGATGCCGCTGCACGCCTTCTTCGGCGTCGCGGTCATGATGTCGTCGTCCCTGGTGGTGCAGTCCTTCGCCGACCCGCCCGCCGGCTGGGGCGTCGACCCGCTCGCCGACCAGAACACCGCCGGCAGCATCGCCTGGTCCTTCGGCGAGCTGCCGACGGTCTTCGTCCTCGTCGTCGTCCTCTACAGCTGGATGGGCTCGGAGGAGCGCCGCGGCCGCCGCATCGACCGGGCCGCCGCGCGCACCGACGACGCCGAGCTGGAGGCCTACAACGCCCGGCTCCGGGCGATGGCCACCCGGCCCGGCTCCTGACGCGACACCGCCCGCGTCCCCGGGGTGGGGACGCGGGCGGTGTCCGCCGTGCCGCGGTTCAGCCGACGTGGACGACGGCGTCGCCGGCCGGGATGTCGTCCTTGGTCGCCTTGATCAGCAGCGCGGCCACGACCGAGCCGGCGACCAGCAGGGCGGCCGCCCAGGTGAACGCCGTCGTGTAGCCCTCGACCTGTCCCTGCAGGCCGACGGCCGGGTCCTGCGGGTCGGCCCCGGAGGTCAGCGCGTCGGCGGTGTAGGCGCTGATCGCGCCGACCGACAGCGAGGCGAGGACCGCGGTGCCGATCGAGGCGCCCACCTGCTGGGTGGCGTTGAGCACCGCGCTGGCGGCGCCGGCGTCGTGCTCCCCGGCGCCCACGAGAGCCAGGTTCGACAGCGGTACGAACGTGAAGCCCAGGCCCAGCCCCAGCAGCAGCTGCCCGGGGAAGGGCAGCGTCCAGAAGCTCGTGTCGAGCCCGACGAACGACAGCGTGAACAGCCCGGCCGCGGCCAGCAGCCCGCCGACCACCATCAGCGGCTTGGGCCCGGTCCGTGGGGTCAGCGCGCTGGCCGCGCCTGCGGAGACCAGGATGCCCAGTGTCGTCGGGAGTGAGGCCAGACCGGCGATGACCGGCTCGTAGCCGAGCACCTGCTGGAAGTACAGGCTCAGGAAGAAGAAGGCGCCGATCAGCCCGGCGCCCACCAGCGTCGAGGTGAGGTAGGCCCCGCCGCGGTTGCGGTCGAGGACGATGGGCATCGGCAGTAGCGGGTTGCGGGTGCGCAGCTCCAGCAGCACGAAGAGGACGACCAGCACCAGTCCGCCGACGATGAACACCCAGGCCAGGCCGTCGGTCCAGCCGCTCTCGGGCGCGACGAACGTCGTGCCGCCCTGTGCCGCCGCCGCCGCGTTGGCGGCCGCCGCCTCCGCGGCGTTGGTCTGCGAGGCCTCCGCGACCCGGGTGAACCCGTACACGATCGACGCCAGGCCGAGGGTCACCAGCACGGCACCGGGGATGTCGTACCTCGTGTCCCCGGGGGCCTTGCTCTCCGGGACGATCGGGACGGCCAGGACGACGGCCAGCAGGGCTACCGGCAGGTTCACCCAGAAGCACCAGCGCCAGTCGGCGTACTCGGTGAGCACCCCGCCGAGCAGCAGGCCGACCGCCGACCCACCGGCGGCGATGGCGCCGTAGACGGCGAAGGCCTTGGCCCGCTCCCGGGCGTCGGTGAACAGCACGGTGATCAGTGCGAGCGACGCGGGCGCGAGCAGAGCCCCGAAGACGCCCTGCAGCGCCCGGGCACCGAAGAGCATCGCCTCGTTCTGCGCGATGCCGCCCAGCGCCGAAGCGAGGGCGAAACCGCCCGCGCCGACGAGGTAGGTGCGCTTGCGGCCCCAGAAGTCGGCGATGCGGCCGCCGAGGAGGAGGAAGCCACCGAAGGTCAGGGTGTAGGCGGTGACGATCCACTGCTGGGTGGCGGCGCTGATGTCCAGCCCGCCCTCGGACTCCGGCGCGGAGACGGCGGGCAGCGCGATGTTGACGATCGTCGCGTCGAGGATGACCAGCAGCACGGTCATCGCGATGACGCCGAGGGCCAGCCAGCGCTTCTCGTAGGGCTCCGCCGCCGCGGCGTCCGGGCGCGGGGGAGTGGACGGGTGGGTCATGGGGGTCCTCGGGGACTCGAGCGGGAGGCGGCCGAGGTCGTCGGCCGGGACGCAACGTAACGCCCTGCGACGATGGGATGGTGCCCCTCTCGCTGGTGGTGACGGCCGACACGCACTGGCCCAAGCGTGCACGTGACCTACCTCATTCCCTGTGGGCCGCCATCGACTCCGCGGACCTCGTCGTGCACGCCGGCGACTGGGTCGACGTCGCCCTGCTCGACCGGTTCGAGGCGCGGGCGCGGCGGCTGCTCGCCGTCCACGGCAACAACGACCACGGGCCCCTCCGCGAGCGCCTGCCCGAGGTCGCCCGCGCCGAGGTGGAGGGGCTGCGCGTCGCCGTCGTCCACGAGACCGGTGACGCGAGGGGCCGCGAGCGCCGCTGCGCCGCCCGGTTCCCGGACACCGACGTGCTGTTCTTCGGCCACAGCCACATCCCGTGGGACACCGTGGCCCCGGCCGCCGGCACCCCGGCCGGCCTGCGGCTGCTCAACCCCGGCTCGCCCACCGACCGCCGCCGGCAGCCGCACGGCACGTTCCTCACCGCCGTCGCCGACGGCGGGGTCCTCACGCGGGTGACCCTCCACCCCGTCCCCCGGTGACCCGGCGGCCCTGGCCACCGCGGGCGGTCGCGCTGCTGGCCTGCCCGGTGTGCGGGGCGCCGCTGTCGGCGCTGCCCGGCGACACCGGCCTGCGCTGCCCGGCCGGGCACGCCTTCGACCGGGCGCGGCAGGGGCACGTGACGCTGCTGCCACCGGGACACACGCCGCCCTCGGGCGACAGCGCGCAGATGGTGGCCGACCGGGCCGAGGTGCTGGCAGCCGGCACCTACGCCGGGCTGACCCGCGTGCTGGCCGACGCGGTCGCCGCGGGCGAGGGGCCGGTCGGCTCCGTGCTCGACCTCGGCGGCGGCACCGGCCACCACCTGGCCGGGGTGCTCGAGCGGCTGCCGGACGCCGTCGGGGTGGTGCTCGACTCCTCGCGCTACGCGGCGCGCCGCGCGGCCGGCGCCTCACCGCGCGCGCTCGCCGTCGTCGCCGACACCTGGGCGCGACTGCCCGTGCGCGACGGCGCCGTCGACCGGGTGCTGGTGGCCTTCGCCCCGCGGAACGGTCCCGAGACCGCCCGGGTGCTGCGGCCCGGCGGCCGGCTGGTGGTGGCGACCCCGGCCCCGGACCACCTCGCCGAGCTGGTGGGGCCGCTCGGGCTGCTGCGGGTCGACCCCGACAAGGCCACGCGGCTGGCGGGGTCGCTGGAGCCGCACCTGGCGCCGGCCGGGGCGGGAGCGCACCGCGAGGAGCTCGAGCTCGACCACCGGGCCGTGGCCGCGGTGGTGGGCATGGGACCGCACGCCCGGCACCTGTCACCCGGGCAGCTGGCCGAGGCGGTCGCCGGTCTGCCGCCGCGCGTGCGGGTCACCCTGGCCGTCGACGTCACCACCTGGACGGTCTGACCCCCCCGCGCACGACGGAGGGGCCCGGCCGACACGGCCGGGCCCCTCCGCACACCGCACCACCGGGCGTGGAGCCCCCAGGGGTCGGGAGCCCCTCGCCCGGTCAGATGCGCGAGCGGGTGCGTCCCCGGGTGGCGAACACGTAGACCAGCAGCACGATGATCGCGCCGACGATCGAGCCGATGATCCCGGCGGTGCCGAGCTCGAAGCCGCGGCCGCTGATCAGGCTCCCGAGCAGGTTGCCGACGAACGAGCCGATGATGCCGAGGACGATCGTCATGCCGACGCTCATCGACTGCTTGCCGGGGACGACGGCACGTGCGATGAAGCCGGCGATGGCGCCGACGACGATCAGCACGATGATGTTCCAGAGGATCTCCACGGTGGACCTCCCACGAGGGCTGGCCGAGGCGGCCGGGGTTCCTGGGATCTCCAGGGCCAGACGGTCCTGTTCCCCCTCTGAGCAGGGCGGAAACCCGGAGTGATCATGATGTGATCCGGGCGTGCCCTGGCCCGGGTCCCCGGGCACCGGCGCGCCCACCGGTGGGCCCCGACGCACCCGGCGTGCACGGTCTAAGCTGCGGCCGTGACGATCGCGCCTGCACCGATCGTGAGCCGGCCGAGCCCGGCTCGCGAGGTCCAGCGGGGTGCGCGGCTCTCGAACCTGCTGCGGACCACGGACCACAAGACCATCGGCCTGATGTACATGGCCACCTCGTTCGCCTGGTTCGTCGTGGGTGGCTTCATGGCCATGCTGATCCGTGGCGAACTGGGGCAGCCCGGCCTGCAGTTCCTCTCGCCGGAGCAGTACAACCAGCTGGTGACCATGCACGGCACGGTCATGCTGCTGATGTTCGCGACGCCGCTGTTCTTCGCGTTCTCGAACCTGATCATGCCGCTGCAGATCGGTGCGCCCGACGTCGCCTTCCCGCGGCTGAACGCCTTCTCCTTCTGGCTGTTCTTCTTCGGCAGCCTGATCGCGGTCTCGGGCTTCCTCACCCCCGGCGGAGCCGCCGACTTCGGCTGGTACGCCTACGCCCCGCTCTCCGACGTGGTGCACACCCCCGGCGCCGGCGTGAACATGTGGTTCACCGGCCTGGCGGTCAGCGGTCTGGGGACCATCCTCGGCGCGGTCAACTTCACCGCCACGATCGTCTGCCTGCGGGCGCCGGGCATGACCCTGTTCCGGATGCCGATCTTCACCTGGAACACGCTGGTCACCAGCCTGCTGGTGCTGCTGGCCTTCCCGATCCTCACCGCCGCCCTGCTGGGCATGCTGGCCGACCGCAACCTCGGCGCCCTCGTCTTCTCCGACGAGAACGGCGGCCCGATGCTGTGGCAGCACCTGTTCTGGTTCTTCGGCCACCCCGAGGTCTACATCATCGCGCTGCCGTTCTTCGGCATCATCACCGAGGTCATCCCGGTGTTCTCGCGCAAGCCGCTGTTCGGCTACAAGGGCATGGTCGGCGCGACGCTGCTCATCGGTGGCCTGTCGCTGACGGTGTGGGCGCACCACATGTACGCCACCGGCGCGGTGCTGCTGCCGTTCTTCGCCTTCCTGACCTACCTGATCGCCGTGCCCACCGGCATCAAGTTCTTCAACTGGATCGGCACCATGTGGCGCGGCCAGCTGACGTTCGAGACGCCGATGCTGTTCTCGATCGGCTTCCTCGTCACCTTCCTGCTCGGTGGGCTCACCGGTGTGCTGCTGGCCAGCCCGCCGCTGGACTGGCACGTCAACGACAGCTACTTCGTCGTCGCCCACTTCCACTACGTCGTCTTCGGCACCGTGGTGTTCGCCGCCTACGCCGGCATCTACTTCTGGTTCCCGAAGATGGCCGGCCGGATGATGGACGAGCGGCTGGGCAAGCTGCACTTCTGGCTGACCTTCATCGGCTTCCACGCCACGTTCCTGGTGCAGCACTGGCTGGGCACCGAGGGCATGCCGCGGCGGTACGTCGACTACCTGCCCACCGACGGGTTCACCACGCTGCACGTGATCTCGACCATCGGATCGTTCATCCTCGGCGCGAGCACCATCCCGTTCTTCTACAACGTGGTGAAGTCGTGGAAGTACGGTCGGCTGGCGCTGCGCGACGACCCGTGGGGCCACGGCAACTCGCTCGAGTGGGCCACGTCCTCGCCGCCGCCGCGGCACAACTTCACCGAGATCCCGAAGATCCGGTCGGAGCGCCCGGCGTTCGAGGCGCACTACCCGCATCTCATCGAGCGGCTGCAGCGCGAGGCCCACGTCGGCAAGCGGCACGAGCCCTACGGCGGCGTCAGCGAGCTGGCCGGCGGGACCGGACCCCGGCAGGGCCCGAACGACCCCGACCCCTTCTGAGTCCAGCGCGACAGCACCTCTCGGCGATGCCCCGCCGGCCTCGGGCCGGCGGGGCATCGCGTGTCCGGGGTCGGGCTCCGCACCGGTCGCCGGACCGGCCGGGGCGGTGCGGCACGATGGCCGCCGTGTCGCTCGACCCCGCGCCCCGTGTCTCGCCGCAGCCCGTCGGAGAGGGGCCCCGCGCGCTGCTCACGGTCACCGGCGCCGACCGGCCGGGGGTGACCGCCAGGCTCTTCGGCGCGCTGGCCGACGGGAGCGCGGGCGTCCCGCCGGTGGAGGTGGTCGACGTCGAGCAGGTCGTCGTGCACGGCCACCTGGTGCTCGGCGTCGTCGTCGGCGCCGCGCCGGTCGAGGGCCGTGCCGCCGGCCCGCTCGACGAGCCGGCCTTCCTGGCCGGCCTGTCCCGGCTGGGCGCCGACGTCGCCGCGGCCACCGGGGTGCGGGTGGCGGTCGAGTCGGCCTCCGACCGGCGTCCCGACCACGGCCGCCCGGGCCGGCCGCACCACGTCATCCTGCTGGGGCGCCCGGTGCCGCCGGGCGCGGTCGCCGGAGCGGCCACCGCCATCGCCGGCGTGGGGGGCAACATCGACGCGATCCGGCGGCTCTCCGACTACCCCGTCACGAGCCTGGAGCTGACCGTCTCGGGCGCCGAGGCGACCGCACTGCGCACCGCGCTCGCCGTCGTCGCCAGCACCACGGGCGCCGACATCGCCGTCGAGCAGGTCGGGCTGGCCCGGCGCAGCAAGCGGCTGATCGTCCTCGACGTCGACTCGACGCTGGTCCGCGGCGAGGTCATCGACGAGCTGGCCGCCCGCGCCGGCCGGGCCGCCGAGGTCGCCCGCATCACCGCCGCCGCGATGAACGGCGAGCTGGACTTCGCCGAGTCCCTGCGCGCGCGGGTGGCCACGCTGGCGGGGCTGCCCGTGGAGGTGCTCGACGAGGTCCGCGAGCACCTCGAGCTCACCCCGGGGGCGCGCACGCTGATCCGCACGCTGCAGCGGCTGGGGTTCCGCTGCGGGATCGTCAGCGGCGGGTTCACGCAGGTCACCGACCCGCTGGCCGAGTCCCTGGGTCTCGACTTCGCCGCGGCCAACACCCTCGAGGTGGCCGACGGCCGGCTGACCGGGGGGCTGGTCGGCGAGATCGTCGACCGCCCCGGCAAGGCCCGCGCGCTGGCCCGCTTCGCCGCCGAGCACGGCATCCCGCTGGAGCAGACGGTCGCCGTCGGCGACGGCGCCAACGACCTGGACATGCTCAACGCCGCGGGCCTGGGCATCGCCTTCAACGCCAAGCCGGTGGTGCGCGAGCAGGCGCACGCCGCGCTGAACCAGCCCTACCTCGACGCCGTCCTGCAGGTCCTCGGCTTCACCCGGGACGAGGTCCTCGACGCCCTGTGACCTGTCGGCCTACCGGCCGACACCGCGTCCCCGGCTCACCTCGCGGGACGGCTCACCTCGCGGAGCGGCTCACCTCGCGGGGCGGTGGACCTCGCCCTCCAGCTCGACGCCGGCGGTGCGGAGCTGCTCGAGCGCGGCGGTGGTGGAGGCCTCGGCGACGCCGGCGGTCAGGTGCAGCAGCACCCTGGCGGCGAAGCCCTCCGCGACGGCGTCGAGCGCGGTCGCCCGCACGCAGTGGTCGGTGGTCAGGCCGGCGATGTCCACGGCGTCCACCCCGCGCTCGCGCAGCCAGTCGGCCAGCGCGACGCCGTCGGCCCGGCCCTCGAAGCCGGAGTAGGCCGCCGCGTACTCGCCCTTGTCGAAGACCGCCTCGAGCAGCGACCGGTCCAGCGCCGGGTGCAGCTCCACGCCCCCGGTGCCGACCACGCAGTGCGCCGGCCAGGTGTCGAGGTAGTCCGGCTCGTCGGAGAAGTGGCCGCCGGGGTCGACGTGGTGGTCGCGGGTGGCGACCACGTGCGCGTAACCGCCGGACCGGACGTGCTCCGTGATCGCAGCGGCCACCACGGAGCAGCCCGACACGGCCAGGCTGCCTCCCTCGCAGAAGTCGTTCTGCACGTCCACCACCAGCAGCGCGCGCCTCACCGCGGACCCCCGATCACGAGCTCACCGTCTCCAGCGCCGGTTCCCCGCGGGAGAGCGCCCACGCCTCGGCCGGCAGCGCCTCGCGCACCCGCCGGTGATGTGCGGCGGCCGCCGACAGCGCGTCGGCCGGCGACGACGGCGCCACCACCGCACCGGCGCGCACCAGCGGGACCACCAGCTGCCGGTCGCCCTCGCGCGGCTCGATCGGCCCGCTGCTGACCACCTCGGCCACGGCCGTGCCGTCGGCGTCGTGCCGGCGGACGGCGGACTTGCGCCCGCCGGTGGAGTTCTTGCCCTCCGAGCGCTTGGCCACCGGCACGCCGTCGCGCTCGACCAGCTTGTACACCATCCCCGCCGTCGGCGCCCCCGAGCCGGTGACCAGCGCGGTGCCCACGCCGTAGCCGTCGACCGGTGCGGCCATGAGCCCGGAGATCGCGAACTCGTCGAGGTCGCTGGTCACGAGGATCCGCGTCCGCTCGGCGCCCAGCTCGTCGAGCTGCTGCCGGGCGGCGGTGGCCAGCGTGGGCAGGTCGCCGGAGTCCAGCCGGATGGCGCCGAGCCCGGGCCCGGCCACCTCGACGGCGGTGCGGATGCCCTGCACGACGTCGTAGGTGTCCACCAGCAGCGTGGTGCCGACACCGAGGGTGTCGACCTGCGCGCGGAAGGCGGCGGCCTCGTCGTCGTGCAGCAGGGTGAAGGCGTGCGCGCTGGTGCCCGTCGTCGGCACGCCGTAGCGCCGGCCGGCCTCCAGGTTCGACGTGGAGACGAAGCCGACCAGGTGGGCGGCCCGGGCCGCCGCCACGGCGGCCTGCTCGTGCGTGCGCCGCGAGCCCATCTCGATGCACGGCCGCTCGCAGGCGGCGGCCACCATGCGCGCGGCCGCCGAGGCGATCGCGCTGTCGTGGTTGAGCACCGAGAGCACCAGCGTCTCGAGCAGCACGCCCTCGGCGAAGGGCGCGCGCACGGTGAGCACCGGCGACCCGGGGAAGAACAGCTCGCCCTCGGCGTAGCCGTCGACGTCACCGGAGAAGCGGAAGTCGGCCAGCCAGTCCAGCAGCCGGGTGTCGGTGAGCCCCTGCTCCCGCAGGGTCGCGAGCTCGGCGTCGCCGAACCGGAACCGGGGGAGCAGCTCGAGCAGCCGGCCGGTGCCGGCGACGACGCCGTAACGCCGGCCGTGCGGCAGCCGGCGGGCGAAGACCTCGAAGACGCAGTCGCGGGAGGCGGTGCCGTCGGCCAGCGCGGCGGCCACCATCGTCAGCTCGTACCGGTCGGTGAACAGCGCGGGACCCGTCGGCATGGGACGGGAGCCTAGGTCGGCCGCCGCGACCTCACCCGGGATGACGGGGGCCGGCCGTCCTATGGTGGTCGCGTGGCCGGACCTCTCGCCCCGAGCCGGACGACCGAGCCGACGGTCGACGAGGTCGAGGACCTCGACCGTCCGTGGGTGACCATCGTCTGGAACGACCCCGTCAACCTCATGACCTACGTCACCCACGTGCTGCGGGAGCTGTTCGGCTACGACGAGCCGACGGCGACCACCCTCATGCTGCAGGTGCACAACGACGGCAGGGCGGTGGTCAGCTCCGGGCCGCGGGAGCGCATGGAGCACGACACCAGCCGGCTGCACGCCTACGGGCTGCGGGCCACCTACCAGCAGGACGCATGAGGCCGTTCCGGAGGAAGGGCGGCGACGTCGTCGCCCGGCTGGAAGCGGCCGAGTCCGGCGTCCTCGGGCTGCTGCTCGACCAGCTCGAGCAGCTGCTCGCCGCCGACCCCGACGACGTCGAGGGCGACCCGGTGATGGCCCGGCTGCTGCCCGCCGGGCACCGCAGCGACCCCGGGCTGGCCGCCGACTACCGGGAGCTCACCGAGGCGGCGCTGCGCAGCGGAAAGACCGACGACCTGGCCGCCGTCCGCGCGACCCTGCCCGACGGCGGCGGGGAGGTGCGCCTGGACCCCGAGCAGGCCGGTGCGTGGCTGCGGACCACCAACGACCTGCGGCTGGCGCTGGGGGAGCGGATCGGCGTCACCGAGGAGACCGAGCCGCCGGAGGACCCGACCGGCGACGAGGGCCAGCAGCTGGCCGTCTACTACTGGCTCACCGGGCTGCAGGGGTCGCTGGTCGACGCGGTCGCCGCCGTCCGCGACGCCCGAAGGTGAGCAGCACCAGCACGGCCAGCAGCAGGTCGAGCAGGAAGAACACCGGCACCAGGCCGGGCAGCTCCAGGTCGCGGACGATCGCCCCGACGGCGGACACGAGCGTGACCGCGGTGAGGGCGAACACCAGCAGCAGCACCAGCAGGCGGAGGGTGACCAGCAGCACGAGCGAGGCGCGGTCGGCGGAGGCGTCGCTGCTGTAGTGCCCGGTGCGCAGCGTCAGCCCGCGGACGCCCAGCCACAGCGCCGGCAGTGCGACGAGCAGCAGACCGGCGACGATGAGCAGCTCGAGCAGCACGGGTCGGCACGTTATCGGTCGGCGAACGGGGGGTGTCGGCCCCGGTCGGGCGACCGTCGCCGGGGCCCTCCGCGGCGCCGCCTAGACTGGATCCGTGCTGCGCATCGACCGCGCGACCTACGACGCCATCGTGGCCCACGCCCGGGAGGACCACCCGGACGAGGCCTGTGGCGTCGTCGCCGGACCCGAGGGCAGCGACCGCCCCGAGCGGTTCATCCCGATGCTCAACGCCGCGCGGTCGCCCACCTTCTACGAGTTCGACTCGGCCGACCTGCTGCGCCTGTACCGGGAGATGGACGACCGGGGCGAGGAGCCGGTGGTCATCTACCACTCGCACACCGCCACCGAGGCCCACCCGTCGCGCACCGACGTCAGCTACGCCTCCGAGCCGAACGCGCACTACGTGCTCGTCTCCACCCGGCACCACGGCGGCCGGACCGGGCTCGAGGGCGACGACGTGGAGTTCCGCAGCTTCCGCATCGTCGACGGCGAGGTGAGCGAGGAGGACGTCGAGGTCGTCGAGTCCTACCTGTTCGGCCACTCGCCGACCACCGTCGTCTACGACTGAGACAGGACCCCGTCCTGCCCACCCCTCGCGAGCTCGGGGCGGTGCCCTGGACGGGGCCGCCCGCGGAATGGCCCGTCACCAGCGGGCGTTGCCCGCCACAGACACGCTCACCGAGCGTCCCCGCACGTCCCCGTCCTCCCGAGGAGAACCGCACGCCATGGCCATCGAGGTCCGGATCCCGACCATCCTGCGCACCCACACCGGCGGCAACAAGACCGTCGAGGGCAGCGGGGACACCCTGGCCGCCCTCGTCGACGACCTCGACGCCAAGCACCCCGGCCTCAAGGGCCGCCTGGTGACCGAGGAGGGCAAGCTGCACCGCTTCGTCAACGTCTACGTCAACGACGAGGACGTGCGGTTCACCGGCGCCCTCGACACCCAGGTCAAGGACGGCGACCAGGTCACCATCCTCCCGGCGGTCGCCGGCGGCTGCTGACGCCGCACCCCCCGTCCCTCCCGATCTCCCGGAAGAGCTCTGGCATGGCCCGCTTCGCCTCCCTCGTCGACTCGCTCGGCGGCACCCCGCTCGTGGGGCTGCCGCACCTGTCGCCGACCCCCGACGTGCGCCTGTGGGCCAAGCTCGAGGACCACAACCCGACCGGGTCGATCAAGGACCGCGCCGCGATCTCGATGATCGAGGCGGCGGAGAAGGAGGGGAAGCTCGCGCCGGGCGACACCATCCTCGAGCCCACCAGCGGCAACACCGGCATCTCGCTGGCGATGGTGGCCCGGCAGCGCGGCTACCGGCTGGTGTGCGTCATGCCGGAGAACACCTCGATCGAGCGCCGGCAGCTGCTGCAGATGTACGGGGCGCAGATCATCAGCTCGCCGGCCGCGGGCGGCTCCAACCAGGCCGTGGCGATGGCCAAGGAGCTGGCCGCCGAGCACGACGACTGGGTGATGCTCTACCAGTACGGCAACCCGGCCAACGCCGAGGCGCACTACACCGGCACCGCGCCGGAGATCCTCGCCGACCTGCCCTCGATCACCCACTTCGTCGCGGGCCTGGGCACCACCGGCACGCTCATGGGCTGCTCGCGCTACTTCCGCGAGCACAAGCCCGGCGTCCAGGTGATCGCCGCCGAGCCGCGCTACGGCGAGCTCGTCTACGGGCTGCGCAACATCGACGAGGGGTTCATCCCCGAGCTCTACGACCCCGAGCTGCTCGACTCGCGGTTCTCCGTGGGACCCGAGGACGCCCTGCACCGCACCCGCCAGCTGGTCGAGCGCGAGGGCATCTTCGCCGGCATCTCGACCGGGGCGATCCTGCACGCCGCCCTGGGCGTCGCCGACCGCGAGGTCGCCGCCGGGCGCCGGGCCGACATCGTGTTCATCGTCTGCGACGGCGGCTGGAAGTACCTGTCCACCGGCGCCTACGCGGGCACGCTGGAGGAGGCCACCGCGGCGCTGGAGGGCCAGCTCTGGGCATGACGCTGCCCGCCCGCGGGCTGCTGTTCGACAACGACGGCGTGCTCGTCGACTCCGACGCCGCGGTCACCACCTCGTGGTCGCGGTGGGCGCTCGAGCACGACCTGGTGCCGGGGGAGGTGCTGGCCGTCGTCCACGGCCGTCGCGCCGCCGACACCGTCGCCGCGCTGCTGCCCGAGGAGCGGCGGGCCGTCGCGTCGGCGCTCATCGACCGCTACGAGCTCGAGGACGCCGGGGAAGTACCCGCCGTCGCGGGCGCGGCCGACCTGCTGGCGTCGCTGCCGGCCGGCGTGTGGGGCGTGGTCACCTCCGGTACGCCCGCCCTGGCCGCCGCCCGGCTGGCCGCAGCCGGGCTGCCGCTGCCCGGGGTCCTGGTCACCGGACACGACGTGCGCACCGGCAAGCCCGATCCCGAGGGCTACCTGCTCGGCGCCCGCCTGCTGGGCGTGCCGCCGGAGGAGACCGTCGTGGTCGAGGACAGCCCGGCCGGCATCGCCGCGGGCCGGGCCGCGGGCGCGCGGGTCCTGGGCATCGGCGCGCGGGCGCTCGGCGCCGGCGCCGACGCCGTCGTCGCCGACCTCACCGGGCTGTCCTGGGCCGACGGCGTCCTGTCGGTGCCCGCGGACCGCCTGCTCGAGCCCGGCGGCTAGCCTGGCCCCCGCCATGGCGAGCACGCCGGGGACCGTCGGGCGGGAGAGTGTGGAGTGAGGCTCACGGTGGTCGGCTGCTCGGGCAGCGGACCCGGTCCCGCGTCGGCGGCCTCCTGTTACCTCGTCGAGCACGACGGCTTCCGGCTGCTGCTCGACCTCGGCAGCGGCGCGTTCGGGCCGCTGCAGGCGCTGGCCGATCCCGACACCGTCGACGCGGTCTTCCTCTCCCACCTGCACGCCGATCACTGCCTCGACGTGGCCCCGTTCGTGGTCTGGCACCGCTACTCGGGCCGCGCCTCTGGCCGGCGGGTGCCGCTGATCGCCCCCGAGGGTGCGTCCGAGCGGCTGGCGAGGATCTACGACGCCGGCGGCGCCCCGCTGACCGACGTCTTCGACTTCGCCGTCACCCCGGTCTCGGCCGTGCTCGGGCCCTTCCGGGTGCAGACCGCGCGCACCGCACACCCGGTCGAGTGCCATGCCATCCGGCTCACCGCCCACCACTCCTCGCTGGTCTACACCGGCGACACCGGGCCGTCGCAGGCCGTCGTCGACCTGGCGTACGGCGCGGACGTGCTGCTGGCCGAGGCCGCCCATCCCGAGCAGGACGGGCTGCCGCCGGACCTGCACCTGACCGGCCGGGAGGCCGGTGCGGCCGCGGCCGCTGCGCGGGTGCGCCGGCTGCTGGTCACGCACGTCCCGGCGTGGGTGGACCCGGCCGCACAGTTGGCCGCCGCCCGGTCGGTGTTCCCGGCCGCCGAGCTGGTGCGCCCGGGCGCCACCTACGACGTCTGACGGGCGGGGCGCGCCGGGATCAGGTGACCTGATCGTCGGGCGTCCTCCCTCACGTCCCACCGCGGGGGAGGACGCCCTGCGGTGAGGGAGGACGGCGGGATGCCCGCGCTGCCGGCCCGCGCTTGCCCGGCGCCGCGTCGACCGGCACGGTGGGCCGGTGGTCGACGACGAACGGGACGGCGTCCGGCTGACCAGCCTCGACGCGCCGCTGGGCGACGGGCTCGAGGTCACCAAGGGCGACCTAGTCGAGCACCTCGACGCGTTCGCCGACCGGCTCGTGCCCCAGCTGGCCGGCCGGCCGCTGTCGGTCAAGCGCGTGCGGCCGGGCCAGGAGCCGTTCATGCAGCGCAACGTCGCCAAGGGCGCGCCCGAGTGGGTGCGCACCGTCCCGGTCTGGTCGTTCGGCGCCCACCGCGAGGTGCACCAGGTGCTCTGCGACGACCGCCGCACGCTGCTGTGGCTGGCCAACCAGCGGGCGGTGGAGTTCCACGTCCCCTTCTTCCGGGCCGGCGCCGAGACCGAGCCGACCGGCATCGTGCTCGACCTCGACCCGCCGGAGGGGGCCGGGTTCGACGTGGTGGTGCGGGCCGCAGACCTGGTGCGGCGGGCGCTGGCCGACGCGGGCCTCGCCGGGGCGGTCAAGACCAGCGGGTCGAAGGGGGTGCACGTCGTCGTCCCGGTGCGCGGCGTGGGACCCGAGGACGCCGCCGCCGCGACCCGCGCGCTGGCCGCCCGCGCGGCCGCGCTCGACCCCGACCTGGCCACCACCGCCTACATCAAGGAGGACCGGCACGGCCGGGTCTTCCTCGACTCCACCCGCTCGGGCTCCTCGACGATCGTGGCCGCCTACAGCCCCCGGATCCGCCCGGACCTGCCGGTGTCGGCACCGGTCGCCTGGGAGGAGCTCGCCGCGATCCGGCCCGGCGACGTCACCGTGCGGACGGCGCCGCAGCGGCTGGGCGACGGCGACCCGTGGACGGCGCTGCTGCCCGACCCGCAGGAGCTGCCGTCCGACGTGGTCAGCGAGGGGCACACCATCCCGGTCGCGCGGGTGGCCGCGATGCACGAGGGCAAGCGGCGGGCGCGGGCGAAGCGGGCCGCCGAGGACTGAGGGGCCGACGATCCGGGCGCCGCCGTCCACAGCCGGTCCCGCCGTCCACCGCCGGGGAACCGCCGCGGCGTCCTGTCGGTGCCCGGCCGCAGGCTGCCGGCATGACGCCCGATCCCCAGACCACCGCCTGGCTCGACCAGGAGGACGCCCACCTGGCCGCGGTCATCCGCCGCGCCCGCTACGCCGTGCAGTACGTGGGGCCCGGTGACCTGCCCGGCGAGCCACCCTTCGGCTACACCATCGGGCTGTTCGGGCTGGGCCACCCGGAGCTGGTGGTCGTCGGGCTGGGTGCCGTGGCCACCCACGCGCTGCTCGACGCGGTCGCCGGCGAGGTCGTCGGCGGCCGGTCCCTGGTGCCCGGCGAGATGCTCGAGGGAGCCGGGGACCGCTGGGACCTCGTGGTCGAGGAGTGCCCGAACCCCGGCGAAGTGCTGCTGGGGGCCAACCGGTGGTACCAGCGACCGGTGGAGTACTCGGTCCCGGCGCTGCAGCTGACGTGGGCCTCCCCGCCCGGGTGCTACCCCTGGGACCCGGGCTGGGACGGCGGGCGCCACGACCAGCCCCGCCCGGGCACGTGGACGGCCTGAGCCGTCCCCGCTGCGCGCGTCCCCGTGCCGGCCGGCGCTCAGGCCAGCCCGAGGTCGCGGCGCAGCTTGGCGACGTGCCCAGTCGCCTTGACGTTGTAGGCGGCGCGCTCGACCCGGCCCTCGGCGTCGATCACGAAGGTCGAGCGGATCACGCCCTGCACCTCCTTGCCGTACATCTTCTTGGTGCCGAACGCCCCGTAGGCGGTGAGCACCCGCTTGTCCGGGTCGGACACCAGGGTGATGCCCAGGCCCTCCTCCTCCCGGAAGCGCTGCAGCTTCTCCGGCGGGTCGGGCGAGATGCCGATGATGTCGAGCCCCGCCTCGGCCAGCTCCCCGGCGGCGGCGGTGAAGTCGACCGCCTGGGTGGTGCAGCCCGGCGTCAGCGCCGCGGGGTAGCAGTAGACGATCACCCGGCGGCCGCGGTGGTCGGCGAGGGAGACCGGTCGGCCGTCGGCGTCGGGCAGCGTGAAGTCCGGCGCCGGGTCACCGGGCGCCAGGCGGACGGGTGCGGGCGCGGTCTCGGTCATGCCCGGCATCCTGCCGTGCCCCGGCGGCGGGTCACAGGCGGGGGCGCGTCAGCCGCGGAGGAAGGACAGCCGCACCTGCCGCTGCGGGTTGTCCCGGTTGGGGTCGACCAGGCAGATGCGCTGCCAGGTGCCCAGCTGCAGCCGCCCCCCGAGGACGGGCACCGTCGCGTGCGGGGGCACGAACGCCGGCAGCACGTGGTCGCGGCCGTGCCCGGGGCTGCCGTGCCGGTGCCGCCAGCGGCCGTCGCGCGGCAGCAGCTCGTCGAGCTGGGCGAGCAGGTCGTCGTCGCTGCCCGCGCCGGTCTCGATGACCGCCAGCCCCGCCGTGGCGTGCGGGACGAACACGTGCAGCAGGCCGTCGCCCTCGTCCCGGACGAACTCCTCGCACTCGCCGGTGAGGTCGACCACCACCGGCTCCCCGCCGGTCCGCACCGTCAGCAGCTCCGATCGCATGACGGCATCGTCGTCCTACCGGACGACACCGCGGCCACGTGCCCTCCCCGGCCGCCGTGGAGCCGGACAGCCGCCTCGTCGCGGGACCCTCCGGGCCCCACTCCTCGACGGCACCGCGCGACCTCGACAGGGGGGAGCGGTCACCGCCGGCGTCGATAGGCTCGGCGTCCGTGACCCGCCCCGACGGCCGCGCGGCCGACCAGCTCCGTCCGGTGACCATCACCCGCAACTGGCTCGACCACGCCGAGGGCTCCGTGCTCGTCGAGTTCGGCCGCACCCGCGTGCTGTGCGCCGCCAGCGTCACCGAGGGTGTCCCGCGCTGGCGCAAGGGGTCGGGGCTGGGCTGGGTGACCGCGGAGTACGCGATGCTGCCGCGCGCCACGCACACCCGCGGCGACCGCGAGTCGGTCAGGGGCCGCATCGGCGGGCGCACCCACGAGATCAGCCGGCTCATCGGCCGCTCGCTGCGCGCCGCGGTCGACCTCGGCGCCCTCGGGGAGAACAGCATCGCCATCGACTGCGACGTCCTGCAGGCCGACGGCGGCACCCGGACCGCGGCGATCACCGGCGCCTACGTCGCCCTCGCCGACGCCGTCTCGTGGCTGGGCGACCGCAGGAAGCTGGCGAAGAAGACCCCCATCGTGCAGTCGGTCGCCGCGGTCAGCGTCGGCGTCGTCGACGGCGAGCCCCGCCTGGACCTGGCCTACGAGGAGGACGTGCGGGCCGGCACCGACATGAACGTGGTGTGCACCGGGGACGGCGGCTTCGTCGAGGTGCAGGGCACCGCCGAGGGCGCGGTGTTCGACCGGGCCACCCTCGACCGGCTGCTGGACCTCGCCGTCGCCGGGTGCGCCGAGCTCACCCGCGTCCAGACCGAGGCCCTCGCGCGATGAGCACCCGCCTGCTGCTCGCCACCCGCAACGCCGGCAAGCTCGCCGAGCTGCAGCGGCTGCTGGCCAGCGCCGTGCCCGGCGTCGAGGTGGTCGGCCTGCGCGACGTCCCCGAGTACCCCGAGGCCCCCGAGACCGGCGCGACGTTCACCGAGAACGCGTTGCTCAAGGCCCGCGAGGCGGTCCGGTACACCGGCCTGCCCGCCGTCGCCGACGACTCGGGCATCACCGTCGACGCCCTCAACGGCATGCCGGGTGTGCTGTCGGCGCGGTGGTCGGGCCGGCACGGCGACGACGCCGCCAACACCGCGCTGCTGCTGGCCCAGATCGCCGACGTCCCCGACGAGCGGCGCGGCGCGGCCTTCGTCTGCGCCGCCGCACTGGTCACCCCCGACGGCGCGGAGTCGGTGCTCGAGCGGCAGTGGCGCGGCCGGGTGGTCCGCGAGCCGCGCGGGCGCAACGGCTTCGGCTACGACCCGGTCTTCCTGCCCGACGGCCTCGAGGTCACCTCGGCCGAGCTGGAGCCCGCGGAGAAGGACGCCCGCAGCCACCGCGGGCAGGCCTTCGCCGCGCTGGTCCCCGAGGTCGCCCGGCTGCTCACCCCCGGCTGACCGCCACCGGCGCTCGGACGCGGCCCGGGAGGTCCCCCCTCGACGTAGGGTGCCGCCCGCGACGGGCAGCGGCGTCCGCGGCAGGAACGGGGGACACGTGGACCGGCGGGTGTGGATCGGGGCGCTGCGCCCGGGGCCGGTCGGCTACCGGCGCACCGAGGTGCTGCGCGGCGGCCTGGGGGCGCTGCTGGGCATCGCGCTGGCCGGGGCGACCGCGCACGCCGTCCCGGGCGGTCCCGCGGGCCTGCCGTGGATCGTCGCGCCCATGGGCGCCACCGCCGTCCTGCTGTTCGCCGCGCCCGCCAGCCCGCTGGCCCAGCCGTGGCCGGTGCTCGCGGGCAACACGGTGTCCACGCTCGTCGGCGTCGGCGCCGGGAAGCTGGTCGACGACGTCACGCTGGCCGCCGCCGTCGCCGTCGGGGTGGCGATCCCGGTGATGATGCTGCTGCGCTGCGTGCACCCGCCGGGCGGGGCGTGTGCGCTGTTCGCCGCCGTCGGCACGGCCGCGGTCGCCGACCACGGCTGGGCGTTCGCGTTGTGGCCGGTCGGCGTCGACACCGTCGTGCTCCTCGCGGTCGCGGCACTGGTCAACAACCTCACCGGCCGGCCCTACCCGCACGTGCCCGAGCCCCCCGCGCCGCCGCCGGGCACCGACGCCCCGCCGACCAGCCGGGTCGGGCTGCAGACCGAGGACGTCCGCGCCGCGATGGACCGCCTCGACCGCGGCCTCGACGTCATGCCCGGCGACGTCCTCGCGCTGGTCCGCGACGCCGAGGCGCACGCGCTCGACCGCCGGCTCGGGCAGCTGCGGGTCGGCGCGCTCATGGCCCGCGACGTACGCACCGTGCAGCCGCAGGAGACCCTCTACCGGGCGCGGATGCTGATGAACCAGCACGCGGTCAAGGCGCTGCCGGTGGTCACCGACGACGCCCGCGTGGTCGGGATCGTCACCGTGCACGACCTGTTCAACACCGACATCGTGGCCTTCACCCCAGTGGCGGAGGTGATGACCAGCCCGGTGGCCACCGTCGGCGTCGACACGCCCGTCTCCGAGCTGGTCGGCCTCATGGCCGACCGCGGGCTGCGCCACCTGCCGGTGGTCGACGAGGACGGCCGGCTGGCCGGGATCGTCACGCGCGCCGAACTGGTCGCCGTCCTGCACCGGGCGCTGGTCGGCTCCTGACCCGATCGGGTGGTCCCGCCCGGCCGGGCTCCACCGCGGCCGGGCGGCTGCCGAAGCCATCCCGACGACCGACGTCGGAGGGACCGGGCATGGCGGAGGACAGCGGGACGGCGAGCACCCGCCTGGTGGTGCTGATCCCGGCGCACGACGAGGCCGCGAACATCGGGGTCACCCTGACCGCGCTGCGGCAGCAGACCCGGCGCCCCGACCGGGTGGTGGTCATCGCCGACAACTGCACCGACGACACCGCCGGGATCGCCCGTGCGCACGGCGCCGAGGTCTACGAGACGGTCGGCAACACCGACAAGAAGGCCGGCGCGCTCAACCAGGCGATCGTGCAGCGCTTCCGCCGCACCGCCGACACCGACCGCCGCGGGACCTCCGAGGACCCCCGGCGCGGTCCCGACCGCCGCAGCCGGCCGACCTGGACGGCGGCGGACGACGACGTCCCGGCCGGCCCCTCACCCGACCTGCGCGACGACGACTTCGTGCTGGTCATGGACGCCGACACCGAGCTGGCCCCGCGCTTCCTCGAGGCGGCCGCGGCCAGCCTGGAGAGCTCCCCGCGGATCGGCGCGGCCGGCGGGCTGTTCTACGGCCACCCCGGCAGCCGGGTGCTGGGCCAGCTGCAGCGCAACGAGTACCTCCGCTACAGCCGCGACGTCTCCCGCACCGGCCGCGTCATGGTGCTCACCGGGACCGGGACGCTGTTCCGGGTCCGGGCGCTGCGGGAGGTCGCCGCCGCCCGCGGCAGCACGCTGCCGGGCGCCCGCGGCCAGGTGTACGACACCCTCGCCCTCACCGAGGACAACGAGCTCACCCTCGCGCTGAAGACCCTCGGCTGGCGGCTGACCAGCCCGTCGGCGTGCGCGGTGGTCACCGAGATCATGCCGACCTGGGGCGACCTGTGGCGGCAGCGGATGCGGTGGCAGCGCGGTGCGCTGGAGAACCTGCGGCACTACGGCCTGACCCGGGTCACGCTGCGCTACTGGGGGCAGCAGGTCGGCATCGGTCTCGGTGTGCTCGCCTTCCAGGCCTACCTGCTGCTCACCGTGCTGGTCCTGGCCCGCGACGGCGGCCTGACCCTCGACCCGTTCTGGGGCGCGGTGGGCCTGGTCTTCCTCGCCGAGCGCCTGGTCACCGTCCGCCGCGGCGGCCCGCGCGCGGTGCTGCTGGCCCTGCCGCTGGTGGTCGAGCTGGTCTACGACCTGTTCATCCAGGCCGTCTTCGTCCGCTCGCTGGTCGACGTCGTCCGCCGCCGCGAGGCGACCTGGCACCACGTCGCCGCACCGGCGGCGGCCTGACCCCGCCGCCGGTGGCGGCCCGACCCCCCGGAGGGAGGTGCACGTGTACAGCAAGGCGGGTTACGTGACCGCCAGCGGCGTGGGCGGCTCGACCGCCCTGGCCTACACCGGCTTCAACGCCCTGGCGTGGGTGGTCGCCGGCGTGACGCTGGTCTTCGCGGGGATGGCGCTGCTCAAGCTCGTCCCGCGGCGGTCGAGGGGCTGACCGGGTCAGCCGCCGGAGGCCGCCCCGGCGGCTGACCCGTTGTCCGCGCCGGCCTGCGGCTCGGCGCCCGAGCCGGTCTGCGGCTCCTCCGCCGAGGTCTCCGCGGGCGCGGTCGGCTCGGTCCCCCCGGTCCCGTCCTCACCGGAACCCTCCCCGGAGCCGTCCTCACCGGAGCCGCTCTCGGTGGCCGGCGCCGACTCCTCGGGCGCGTCGCTCGGCGTCGCGGACCCGTCGGCGTCGTCCCCGGGCTGCGGCGTCTCCGACGCCGGGGCCTCGGTGGGCGTGCCGTCGGCCGGGTCGGTCTCCGCCGGGGTGGACGGCGTGGTGTCCCGCGACGACGACGCCGGCGACAGCTCACCGATCGTGGTGGACGACGACGAGCTGTCGTCGCCGCCGACGAGCGCCGAGACCGGCTGCTTGCCGACCAGCTCGATGCCGGTGACGACGGCCATGGCCACGGCGAAGACCGCGACGGCGTACACGGCGACCCGGGACCAGCGCGGGCGCCGGCGCCGGGCCGGCGCGCGGCGCGGGTCGAGGGCGGGGGGCAGCTCGCGGGTGGCGGTGTCGCCGGCGGCGGGCGCGGGGTCCTGCGTGCCGCGGGTCCGCCGCAGCCGCGCGCTGGTGCGGTCGAGGGAGGCGCTGTAGAGGGCCGACCCGACGGTGCTCACCACGCTGACGAGCGCGGCACCGATGACGGTCCCGGCGACGCCGAAGAAGGAGGCCAGCACCGCGGCGGACACCGCCGCCAGGGCGCCGGCCACCACCTGCTTGACGGAGAGGGTCGTCCGCGGCGTCTCGGCGGCCTTGTCGGTGGTCTTGTCGGCGGCCTCGTCGGCGGGCTCGTGGCCGGGACGCGGGAGGACTCGGGTGCGTGGGGAGGTCATGGGCTCCGACGGGGTCGTGGCGTGCGCGGGAAGAGGGCTCCCGGCGACCTCGTCGTAGCACCGGGCAACCGGGCCGACCCTACGTGTCCCGCCGGGCCCCCGCAGGTGCCTTCTCGGGGGTCCAGCGTGCCGACCAGCGGGAACGCGATCGTGTGATCTGCGCCTCCCCGCCGCCGGCGTGGGCCGGTGCGGCGCTGGGCACCGGTGCGGCATGCGGGTGGAGACCACCGGGGTGCGCGGGCTCCGGTTCGACGACGGGACGCCGGTGACCGCGGCGTCGGGCATCGCACCGCTGGGCGACGGCCTGCTCGTGGTGCAGGACGACGCCACGCACGCGGCCTGGCAGCGCCCTGGCGGTACCAGGCCGGTGCGGCTGCTGCCGCCGGTCGAGGGGCACGACCGCTTCTCGGAGGCGGCGGGGACCAAGTCGCTCAAGCCCGACCTGGAGGTGGCCTGCCCGGTGGAGGCCGACGGGCGCCCGGCGGTGCTGGTGCTCGGCTCGGGGTCGGGGCCGCGGCGGATGCGCGGTGTGCTGGTCACCGCCGACGGCGACCGGCTCGACGTGCGGGCCGCGGACCTCGCGCCGCTGTACGCCGAGGTCGGCCGGCGGCTCGCCGTGCCGGCCGGGCAGCTCAACCTCGAGGGTGCGAGCCGCTCCGGCGACGTGCTGCGCTGGTACCAGCGCGGCAACGGGCTGGCGGGCGTGGCCAACGCCGCCGTCGAGGTCCCCCTCGAGGCGCTCGTGGCGGTCCTGCTCGGCCGGGCCGACCCCGCCTCGGTGCCGTTGGGCGCGACGCACGTCCTGGAGCTCGGGGAGGTGGCCGGCGTCGGGCTGGCGGTCACCGACGCCGTCGCGCTGCCCGACGGCCGCGAGCTGCTCTCGGCCGCCGCGGAGGACACCCCCAACGCCGTCGACGACGGCCCGGTGGTGGCCACCGCGCTCGTGCACGCCGAGGGCGGCCGGGTGCTCGACGTGGCACCCGTGCCGGAGGTGGCGGGCCGGGTCGCGAAGGTCGAGGGGCTGGCGCTGACCGGCGTCGAGGGCCCGACGGTGCGGCTGGTGGCGGTGGTCGACGCCGACGACCCGGAGCTGCCCTCGCCGCAGGTGGACCTCACCGTCACGGTGGGCTGACGCGCGGCCCGGTCAGGCGGCGGCGCGACCGGTCAGGCGGCGGCCCGGCCGCCGTACATGGAGCCCGCGACCCGCGGCACGCCGTCCTCGTACCAGGTCCGCAGCTCGGTGACCGTCAGCGGCGAGGCGGCCAGCAGCCCCGCCACGTCGGTGTCGAGCGAGCAGCCGGCCAGGACCCGGTTGACCGGGTTGCCCCGCCGCTGCCAGCGCAGGACGCCGGGGTCGGGGGCCGCCCCGTGCTCGACGAAGTGCAGGGTGCCGCCGGGCTTGAGCACCCGGGCCACCTCTGCCAGCACCCGGCCGGCGTCGTGGATGCCGCAGAGGACCCAGGTGCACAGCGCCGAGTCGAAGCGGTCGTCGGGGAGGGGCAGGGACCGGGCGTCGTCCCCGGCGACCACGACCGGCACCGGGGACGCCGCGCGTCGTTCCCCGGACATCCGCAGCGCCGTGGCCGACGGCTCGACCGCCCACACGCTGGTGACCGCGGGCGGCAGGTGGGGCTGGTTGAGCCCCGAGCCGTACCCGATCTCGAGCACGTCGCCGGTCAGCCCGGCGCAGGTCCGCTCCCGGATCGGCCCGGTCAACCGCGGCCCCAGGGACCGGTCGAGGAGCCGGGGACGGATGCACCGGCCGTAGACGCCCACGGGGTCGCAGGCTCCTCCCGGCGACCGCCCGGGGCAAGGGGCCCCGGGGAGGTCGTCGAGTGCGGGAGGCGGGAGTCGAACCCGCACGCCCGGAGGCACCAGATCCTAAGTCTGGCGTGGCTGCCGTTACACCACTCCCGCGTGGCCGCAGAGTGTAGGTCGCATCGCCCGGCCGGGTGCCCCGGTTTCCCGGAACGGGCCGGTCGGGGCCGCGTCTGGCAGGCTGTCGCCCGTGCCTCCTCGCGACCCCCGAGAGATCCAGCTGGAGATCGACGCCGCCCGCGAGTCGCTGGCGGCCACCCTGGACACGCTGGCCTACCGGGGGTCGCCCACCCGGCTGCGGGCCGACGGCCAGGCCGCCGTCGTGCGGTTCCTGCAGTCGCCGGCCGGCCGGGCCACCGTGGGCGGCCTCGGCCTGCTGGTGTCGCTGGTCCTCGTCCAGAAGGTCCGGCACCGCAGGGCCGCGAAGCGGCCGGTCCAGCGCCGCACGCGCTGACGTGCGCCCGCCGCGGCGCGACCCGGTCGGCCCCGGCCAGGAGTCGGTGTGGGACTACCCGCGTCCGCCCTCGGCCGAGGTGACCCCGCGCCGCGTCGTCGTGGAGATCGGCGGGCGGGTCGTCGCCGACACCACCCGCGCGGTCCGGGTCTGCGAGACCAGCCACCCGCCGGTCTACTACGTGCCCCGCGAGGACGTCGCCGCCGGGGTGCTCGAGCGGGCGGCCGGGTCGTCGTGGTGCGAGTGGAAGGGCGCGGCCACCTACTGGGACGCCGTCGTCGACGGGACCCGCCGGCCGGCGGTCGCCTGGTCCTACGAGCAGCCCACCGCCGGGTACGAGCACCTGCGCGGCGCGGTGGCGTTCTACCCGAGCCGGGTCGACCGGGCCACCGTCGACGGGGAGCAGGTGCGCGCCCAGGCCGGCGACTTCTACGGCGGCTGGATCACCGACGACGTCGTCGGGCCGTTCAAGGGGGAGCCGGGCACGCTGGGCTGGTGACCCGGGCGCCCCGCGGGCTCAGTTCTCCCGGCTGGCCGCGCCCTCCCGGCGGACCAGCGGGAGGACGACCCGCTCGAGCACGGCGTCGGCGTAGGCGGTGTCCACCGGCTCCCGAGTGACCAGCCAGCGCTGCACCAGCAGCGCCGTGGAGGCCTCGGCCGGGATCGACTGCGGCATGCCCGGACCCACCTCGCCGCGCACCTGCGCCCGGGACCACATGTCGGCGAACGCCCGCCGCCAGACCGCCATCGGGCCCTCGCGGAAGGCCTCGATCAGCGCCGGCTCGTGCTGCATCGCCGCCAGCAGCGAGCGGGTGGCCGCACCGACCGGGCTGGCCATCATCTCGACCATCCGGTGCACCAGCTGGCGCAGGTCGCCCTCCAGCGAGCCGGTGTCGGCGTCGACGGTCCAGGACCGGTTGAGCTCGGAGACGGTGTCGATGACGAGGTCCTGTTTGGTGCGCCACCGGCGGTAGATGGTGGCCTTGCCGACGCCGGCCTCGGCCGCGACCGCGTCCATGGTGAGGGCGCCGTAGCCGACGTCGCCGAGCAGGCGCAGGATCGCGGCCCGGATGACGTCGTCGCGGCTGGGGTCGCGCGGTCGGCCCCCGCGGCCCGTGCGTGCCGGTTGCTCGGTGACGAGGGCAGCTGCCATGGAGGGACCCTAGAACCTCCGGGGCCCCTCGACGGCGCTCCGCTGCGCGGTGCGGCCACCTCTTCGCGCCGCCCGCGCGCCTGCCCGTGCCGTCCGGCCGGGTCGGTCATCCTGCTGCGCGTGGTGAGCACGACCGGCGCGGCCCGCCGGCGCGAGGAGTGGGACCTGCCCGAGGCCGCGACCCGGGTCCTCCTGGCCAGCGCGGCCGAGCACGTCCTGCCGGCGGTGGCGACGGTCGCCCGGGCGGTGGGCCTGTCGGTCTTCACCGCGCCCGGCCTGCTCGACCTGGCCGACGAGCACGACGGCCTGCGGGTGGAGTTGTTCTTCGACCGCATCTCCCGGGCGCTGACCGGCGCGGAGGCCGAGGCGGTGCGGGTCGCCACCGACCCGGCCAACGAGTACACGGCGCTGGTGCGGGCGCTGCTGGCCGCGCCGACCCTCGCCCAGGAGCTGGCCCGGCGGGGCGTCACCGCGGAGGTCGGCGTGCTGGCCGAGGCCGAGCTGTGGTCGGCCTACCAGCCGATCGTCGACCTCGCCGACCGCTCGGTGGTGGCCTACGAGGCGCTGCTGCGCGGCGACTCCGACGGGCGCGCCGTCGACGGCGGCGACCTGTTCTTCGTGGCCGACTCCGCCGGGTGGCTGCCGCGGCTGGACCGGGTCGGCCGCGAGTGCGCGATCGCCGGAACGGCCGGCTGGCTGGGCGACGCCGACCTGTTCGTCAACACCCACCCGACGTCGGTGCTGCGGCCCGACGACGACCTCGCCGGCACGGCCGAGGCGCTGGAGTTGGCCGGACTGCGGCCGCGGCAGCTGGTGCTCGAGGTGGGGGAGCGGGCCGCCGTCGCCGACCGCGGTCACCTGCTCACCGTCCTGGAGGCCTACCGCGCGCGAGGCTGGCGGGTGGCGCTGGACGAGGTGGCCGCCGGGTGGTCGAGCGCCTCGCTGCTCGACGTCGTCCGGCCCGACGTGGTCAAGCTCGGCCGGGCACTGGTCTCCGCGCTGCCCGACGACGGCGCCCGCGCGGTCGTGCGCACCGTCGCGGGGCACGCCCACCGGCTCGGCGCGGTCGTGGTGGCCGAGGGGGTGGAGACCGAGCAGGCCGCCGAGGAGGTCACCGCCCTGGGCGCCGACCTCGGCCAGGGCTGGCTGTTCGGCCGCCCCGAGGCGCCCGCCGGCGTGCCCGAGCCGGCGGAGGTCAGTCCAGGCCCCACCGCGTGAGCACCGGGCGGGCGTGCTCGTGGCCGAGGACGCCGTAGGCCCCGGCGGGCAGGGCGAACAGCGCGCCCGCGGCCGGCTCCAGGCCGAGCCAGCGCGCGGTCAGGACGCGCAGCACGTGACCGTGGGCGACCAGCGCGACGTCGCCGTCGGCCAGCCGCGGCCGGGCCCGCTCCAGGACGCGGTCGACCCGCCGTCCGACGTCCTCCAGGGTCTCGCCGGGGGTCTCCCCGGGCACGACCGGGTCCCGCCAGACCGACCACTGCCGGCCCAGCTCCTCGCTGATCTCCGCGGTGGTGCGGCCCTCGTAGCCGCCGTAGTCGAGCTCGACGAGGTCCTCGTCGACGGCGGTGGGCGTGAGGCCGGCCAGCTCGGCGGTGCGCCGGGCCCGCTGCCGCGGGCTGACCCACACCTCGACCAGGTCCCGCCGGGCGAGCGCCGGCGCGATGTCGCGGGCCCGCTGCTCGCCCTCGGGCAGCAGCGGCAGGTCGGTGACACCGGTGTGCTGGCCGCTGCGGCTCCACTCGGTCGCGCCGTGCCGCAGCACCACGATCTCGCCCATGCCGTCTCCTCCTGACGGGGTGGCCGGTCCCACCGCCAGGAGCATCGTCGGGGACGGCGGCCGCTAGCGCCGACCCTCCGGTACCGGAGGCCTCAGCGCCAGCGGTCGAGCGCGACCGGGGTGACGGGGCGCCCGGCGCCGTCGGGGCCGTGCACCGACGGCGGTTCCGCCCGGGGACGGCGCCGCTCCTCGCGCGCCGGCGGCACCCAGGCCACCGGCGGGGGCTCGCGGTCCGGTCGCGGACGCGGCCGCACGGGGTCCTGCCCGGTGAGCGGGCCGTCGAGCTCGAGCCGGCCGGCGAGGCCCGCCTCGGTGACCTGCCGGCGCACGGCGGCAGGCGCGCCGACCAGTCGGCAGCGGCGGCCGGCCGCGGCGAGGGTGTCGCTGAAACCGGCGAGGGCCTGCAGGGCGGTGCCGTCGGCGAAGCGGGCCCCGGCCACGTCGACGACGACGCTGCCGGTGCCGTGCCCGGCGGCACGGGTCAGCGCCGAGGCCAGGCGGTCGAGGGTCGCGCGCCCGGCGTCGCCGGTGAGACGGACGACGACCTGCGCAGGGGCTGGCACGACGGCGACGGAGAGGTGCACGGCGACTCCGGGGGACAGCGGCGCCGCTGGTTCGGGCGCCGCCCCCGACCGTAGTGCCGCCGCCCCCACCCCACAACGGGGCGTGCTCGAACGGTCGCTCATCGCACCTGCCGGGGCGGCCGGTCCCGGTCGCCGCGCTCTCGTCGCGGACGGCACGATGAGGGTGTGGACGCCGAGGACTTCACCCACGTCAGGGACGCGGTGCGCCGGCTCGTGCGGGAGGTGGTGGTGCCGCGCGAGGAGGAGATCGACCTCGACGACCGCATCCCCGAGGAGCTGCGCGGGGCGGCGGCCGACATGGGGCTGTTCGGCTACGCGCTGCCCGAGGAGTACGGCGGGCTGGGCGTGGACATGCGGGAGGACGTCGAGCTGGCCTTCGAGTTCGGCTACACGACGCCGGCCTTCCGCTCGCTGTTCGGCACCAACAACGGCATCGCCGGGCAGGTGATCGCGCGGTTCGGCAGCGAGGAGCAGAAGAAGGCCTACCTCCCGCGGCTGGCCTCCGGTGAGTTGATCGGCTCGTTCGCGCTCACCGAGGCCGAGGCGGGCTCGGACCCCGCGGGCCTGCGCACCAGCGCCCGCCGTGACGGCGACGGGTGGGTGCTCGACGGCGCCAAGCGCTACATCACCAACGCGCCGCTGGCCGACCTGTTCGTCGTCTTCGCCCGGACGGACCCGGAGGAGAAGGGCGGCCGGGGCATCTCCAGCTTCGTCGTCGACGCGCGGACGCCGGGGGTCACGCTCGGCCCGCGCGACAAGAAGATGGGGCAGTCCGGCGCCTGGACCTCGGAGGTCTTCTTCGACGGCGTCCGCGTGCCCGCCGACGCGCTGGTCGGCGAGGAGGGGCGCGGGTACTCCAAGGCGCTCACCGTGCTCTCCCGCGGCCGGCTGCACATCGCGGCGCTGTGCGTGGGGATGGCGCAGCGGGTGCTCGACGAGTCGGTGGCCTACGCGTCGACGGCCAGGCAGGGAGGTGCCCCGATCGGGCGGTTCCAGCTGGTGCAGGCGCTGATCGCCGACATGCACGCCGAGCTGCTGGCCGGGCGGGCGATGGTGCGCGAGGTCGCCGCCCGGTACGACTCCGGTGAGGACACCTCGATCGGCCCGTCGGCGGCGAAGCTGTGGTGCAGCGAGATGGTGGGGCGGGCCACCGACCGCGCCGTCCAGGTGCACGGCGGGCTGGGGTACCTGCGCACCACCCCGGTCGAGCGCTTCTACCGCGACGCGCGGCTGTACCGGTTGTACGAGGGCACCAGTGAGGTGCAGCGGGTCATCGTCGGTGGAGGGCTGCTGCGCGCGGCCGGCATGCCGCGTGGTTGAGCCGCTGTCCCCGGGGGAGCGGGCCGCGCGGCGGGTGGCGGTCGGGGAGCTGGGCGAGGCGCTGCGCGAGCTGGTCGACGCCGCCGTGCGCACCGAGGTGGGGGAGGAGGAGCTCGCGGCGGCCGCGGTCGCCGCGCGGGAGCTGGCCGCCCGGCTGCGGGCCCGCGGCCGGGAGCTGCACGAGATCGCCCGCGTCGACGACCCCGAGACCGGGGAGCGCTGGTACAGCCCGGTGTACGGACCAGGCAGCCCGGTGGCGCCGCCGCTGGTGGCCTCGGACAGCCCCGACGGGCGGGCCACCGGCCGGGTCACCGTGGGCAAGGCGCACGAGGGGCCGCCCGGGCTGGTGCACGGCGGGGTGGTGGCCACCCTGCTCGACCACGTGCTGGCCCGCGCGCTGCGCGCGGCCGGCCGCGGCGGGCTGACCGCCACGCTGACCGTCCGCTACCGCCGGCCGGTGCACCTCGGCGTGCCGCTGCTGCTCACCGCCGAGATGGGTGAGAGCGACGGCCGGCGGACCACCGCGCACGCCCGGCTGGTCGCCGAGGACAGCCCCGAGGTGGTGCTGGCCGAGGCGGAGGGCCTGTTCATCGCGCTGCGCAGCGAGCAGGCCGCCGACGTCTTCGCCGCCACCGGCCGGACCGTCGGCGCCTGGACGAGCCGGGGCTGAGACCTCCGCGGGCGCCCGGTCCGCCCGGCCCTGAGCTCGTCCTGCGTATCCGGGGCGACAGGAGGTAGCGAGCGCTGAGTCGGGCGCCTCCCGCCAGACACCGCCCCGACCTCACCCGAGTTCGCGGACGAGCCGGCGGCACCATCGCCGAGCACGGAGGTCAGACGCTGGGTTGTCTCATGACCGAGCCGGTCGACCGGGGTCTGTGGTCCTGGCGGCGGTCCGGACCGGCGGACGGGGCGACGTCACGCAGGGGCACCGAGCGGCGGGTGCTCGAGCACGCGCGGCTTGTACTCGACCAGCTGGATGCGGCCGTCGAAGGTGCGGTGCTCGATCATCTCGAGGGCGACGTCCGGATAGCC
>NZ_JBJGYY010000032.1:0-51701 GCF_054050235.1 Geodermatophilus sp. SYSU D00696
GGGCGTCCTCCCTCACGGTGGGCGGTGAGGGAGGACGCGCCACGATCAGGTCAGCTGATCATCGACCGGCGGCGTCGGCGATCAGTGGCTGTGGCCGTGACCGTGCGAGTGGCCGTGGGTGTGGTGCCCGGCCCCCGCGTGCTCGTGCTCCTCCTCCGGCGCCTCGACGACGGCGGAGTCGGTGGTCAGCACCATCGCCGCGATCGACGCGGCGTTGCCCAGCGCGGCCTTGGTGACCTTGACCGGGTCGATGACGCCCTGGGCGGCCAGGTCGCCGTACTCGCCGGTGGCGGCGTTGAAGCCCTGGCCCACGCCGAGGTCACGGACCTTGCTGACGACGACGCGGCCCTCGAAGCCGGCGTTGTCGGCGATGCGGGCCAGCGGCGCCTCCAGCGCACGCTGCACCGAGCGGGCGCCGGTCAGTTCGTCGCCGGAGAGGCCGAGCGCGTCGACCGCGGCCGCGGCGTGCACCAGCGCGGAGCCGCCGCCGGGGACGACGCCCTCCTCCACCGCGGCGCGGGTGGCGGCGATGGCGTCCTCGATGCGGTGCTTGCGCTCCTTGAGCTCGACCTCGGTGGCCGCGCCGACCCGGATGACGCCGATGCCGCCGGCCAGCTTGGCCAGCCGCTCCTGCAGCTTCTCGCGGTCCCAGTCGGAGTCGGTGGCCTCGATCTCGCGGCGGATCTGGGCGACCCGGTCGGAGATGGCGCCGGCCGTGCCGCCGCCGTCGACGATCGTGGTGGTGTCCTTGGTGACCGTCACGCGGCGAGCGGTGCCGAGCACCTCGAGGCCGACCTGGTCGAGCTTGAGGCCGACGTCCTCGCTGACGACCTGGCCGCCGGTGACGATGGCGAGGTCGGTCATGAAGGCCTTGCGGCGGTCCCCGAAGTAGGGCGACTTGACCGCGACCACGCGGATCGTCCTGCGGATCGAGTTGACGACGAGGGTGGACAGCGCCTCGCCCTCGACGTCCTCGGCCACGATCAGCAGCGGGCGGGCGCCGTTGCCGAGGACCTTCTCCAGCAGCGGCAGCAGGTCGGCCAGCGCGCCGACCTTGCCCTGCACCAGCAGCACGAGGGCGTCCTCGAGGACGGCCTCCATCGCCTCCTGGTCGGTGATGAAGTACGGCGAGAGGTAGCCCTTGTCGAACTGCACGCCCTCGGTGACGTCGAGGTCGGTCGACATGGTGGAGCTCTCCTCGACGGTGATGACACCGTCCTTGCCCACCTTCTCCATCGCCTCGCCGATCAGGGCACCGACCTCGGCGTCCTGGGCGGAGATGGTGGCGACGCCGGCGATGGCCGCCTGCTCCTCGACCGGGGTGGCGACCTCGTCGAGGGCCGCCGACACCGCGTCGACGGCGGCGCGCATGCCCCGGCCCAGCGCCATCGGGTTGGCGCCCGCGGCGACGTTGCGCATGCCCTCCTTGACCAGCGCCTGGGCCAGCACCGTGGCGGTGGTGGTGCCGTCACCGGCGACGTCGTTGGTCTTGGTGGCGACGTTCTTGGCCAGCTGCGCGCCGAGGTTCTCGTAGGGGTCCTCGAGCTCGACCTCGCGGGCGATGGTGACGCCGTCGTTGGTGATGGTGGGGGCGCCGAACTTCTTGTCGAGGACGACGTTGCGACCGCGCGGGCCGAGGGTCACCTTGACGGCGTCGGCGAGCTTGTCGACGCCGCGCTCGAGCGCGCGGCGGGCGTCCTCGTTGAACTTGATGATCTTGGTCATGGGGCCCTTCCGATCAGATCGCTAGGGGTGAGACGACGACCGCCCCGGGACCCGGTCATTCGGGTCGCCGGGGCGGTCGGGTGCCGTGCTGGAACGGCCTCGTCCAGAGGCGCGTCCCGAGCGTGCGAGGGGTGAGGAGGACGAGGTCCTTCTACTTCTCCACGACGGCGAGCAGGTCGCGGGCGGAGAGCACCAGGTACTCCTCGCCGGCGTACTTGACCTCGGTGCCGCCGTACTTCGAGTAGATGACGACGTCGCCGACGTTGACGTCGAGCGGGACGCGGTTGCCGTTGTCGTCGATGCGGCCGGGGCCCACGGCGATGACCGTGCCCTCCTGCGGCTTCTCCTTGGCGGTGTCCGGGATGACCAGGCCGGAGGCGGTGGTGGTCTCGGCCTCGTTGGCCTGGACGACGACGCGGTCCTCGAGCGGCTTGATGTTGACCTTGGTAGCGGTCGTCACGAGGTGACGCCCCCTTCGGGATCGGACGGCTGGTGGTCTCACATGCAGTGGCACGGGGGCCGGGCCTGCCGTCGCGGGGGTCAGGCGCCTGCCCGTGTCGATTGGCACTCTACCCACGAGAGTGCCAGCCACTCAACCGGGTCCACCGCCCGGGCGGCCGGGCGCTGCGGGAGGCTGGCGAGGTGTCCGACGACGGGGTGCTGGCCCTCCTGCGCGCACCCGGCGGCGCGGCCGCCACCGCCCGCGCGGCGGCGCTGCTGGCCGAGGGCGCCGACGTGCTCACCGGCGTGGCCCGGCTGCGTGCCGAGGTGGGACCGGAGCTGGCCGGGCCGGCGTGGGAGCTGGCCCGGTTGCGGGCCCGGGCCCGGCCGGTGTTCGGTGCCGACGCCGACCGGCTGTTCCTCACCGCCGACACCCTCGAGCAGGCCGGCCGCCCCGAGCTCGCCGCGCGCCGCGCCACCCGGCTGCTCACCGACGGCACCGACTCCGTGGCCGACCTCGGCTGCGCCGCGGGCACCGACACGGTCGCGCTCGCGCGGGCCGGGGCGCGGGTGCTCGCCGTCGACCGCGACCCGGTGGCCCGGGAGCTGACCGCCGCCAACGCCGCCGCGCTCGGCGTCGACGGCGACGTGTGGGTGGTCGCCGGTGACGTGGTGGAGCTGGTCGGCGCCGCCCGCGGCGGGGAGGTGGCCGGCTGCGGCGCCGCCGTCCTCGACCCCGCCCGGCGGTCCGGGGGGCGCCGGCAGCTCGACCCCGACCGGTGGTCGCCGCCCTGGTCGACGGTGGCCGAGCTGCTCGACCGGGTGCCGCGCGCGGTGGTCAAGGTGGCGCCCGGGCTGGACCACGAGCGGGTACCCGTGGGCGTCGAGGCCGAGTGGGTGTCGGTGCGCGGGTCGATCGTCGAGGCGCTGCTGTGGGGCCGCGGGGTCTCGACGGTGTGGCGGCGGGCGACCGTCGTCCGCGACGGCGCGGTGTCCGAGCTGACCGCGGACGCCGACCCCGGCCCGGCGCCCACCGGACCCGTGCGCGGGTGGCTGCACGAGCCCGACCCCGCCGTCATCCGCTCCGGGCTGGTGTCGCGGGTCGCCGCCGACCTCGGCGCGACGCTGGTCGACCCGACGATCGCCTACCTGACCTCGGACGCGGCCGCCGGCTCCCCGTGGGTGCACTCCCACCGGATTGAGGAGGTGCTGCCGTTCAACCTCAAGCGGCTGCGGGCGCTGCTGCGGGCGCGTGGGGTCGGCCGGGTGGTGGTGAAGAAGCGCGGCTCGCCCATCGAGCCCGAGACCCTGTCCCGCCAGGTGCGCGGACCCGGCGCGGCGACGGCCACGGTCGTCGTCACCCGGGTGGCCGGCGCCCCGACCGCCCTGGTGTGCGACGTCGTCAACCCAGGTTGACGAGCCCGACGTCATCAACCTAGGTTGACGGCGTGGCGGTCGAACCGGTCGACGTCCCGGGCCCCGAGGACCCGGAGGCGGCGCTCGCCGCCGTCGTCGCCCTGCGCCGGCTGGCGAGCCGGCTGGAGGTCGAGGCGGTGGTCGAGGCGGTCGGCCGGGGGTGGACGTGGGCCCAGGTCGGCGAGGCGCTCGGGATCAGCGCGCAGGCCGCCCACAAGAGGTTCGCCGCCGAGGTCCGCGCGCGGCGCGGGCACCGACCAGGAGGAGAGGGCTGATGGGGATCGTCACCGCGGTACGGGACCTGCGGACGGTGCGGGCGCTGCTCACCGGCGCCGAGGCCGAGGCGCGCGGCGCCGGGGAGGCGACCCCCGGACCCGAGCACCTGCTGCTCGCGGCCACCGCCCTGCCCGACGGCACGGCCGCCGCCGCACTCGCCCGCGTCGGGGTCGACGCCGCCCGCCTGCGCGGCGCGGTCGAGGCCGCGCACGCGGCCGCGCTCACGTCGGTCGGGGTCGGAGTCGCCGCCGGGGACGCGGGCCTGCGCGGTCCGGCCACCGGCCCGATGCGCTCGACCCCGCAGGCGCAGCAGGTGTTCCGGGCAGCGGTCACGGCGGCGAGGGCGGCGCGTGCCCCGCTGCGCGGCGCGCATGTCGTCGCCGCGGTGTGCGACCTCGAGCGCGGCACCGTCGTCCGCGCGCTGTCCGCCCTCGGCGTCGACCGCGACCGGCTGCGCGACGCCGCCCGCGCGGAGGCGGCCCTCAGACGGTGACGGCGTCGATCGGCAGCGAGCTGTCGGCACCGAGGTCGGGCGCCGACGGCGCGACGCCGGCGGCGACCAGCCGCGAGCCGAGCGCGGCGACCATCGCGCCGTTGTCGGTGCACAGCTTCCGGCTGGGCACCCGCAGCACGATCCCGGCCGCGGCGCAGCGCTCCTCGGCCAGCGCCCGCAGCCGCGAGTTGGCCGCCACTCCCCCGCCGAGCACCAGGTGGTCGACGCCGTGGTCGCGGCAGGCGCGCACGGCCTTGGCGGTCAGCACGTCGGCCACCGCCTCCTGGAACGACGCCGCGACGTCGGCAATGGGCACCGGCTCACCGGCCTTGCGGCGGGCCTCCACCCAGCGGGCGACGGCGGTCTTGAGCCCGGAGAAGCTGAAGTCGTAGGGCGCGTCGCGGGGGCCGGTGAGCCCGCGCGGGAAGTCGATGGCGGCGGGGTCGCCCTCGCGGGCGGCGCGGTCGATCGGCGGCCCGCCGGGGAAGGGCAGGCCCAGCACCCGGGCGACCTTGTCGAAGGCCTCGCCGGCGGCGTCGTCGATCGTGCGGCCCAGCGAGGTGACCTCGCGGGCGAGGTCGGGCACGAGCAGCAGCGAGCTGTGCCCGCCGGAGACCAGCAGCGCCAGCGACGGCTCGGCCAGCGGACCGTGCTGCAGCTCGTCGACGGCGACGTGCGCGGCGAGGTGGTTGACGCCGTACAGCGGCTTGTCCAGCGCGAGCGCGTACGCCTTGGCCGCGGCCAGCCCGACCAGCAGCGCGCCGGTCAGGCCGGGGCCGGCGGTGACGGCCACGGCGTCGACGTCGGACGCCGACACCCCGGCGTCGGCCAGCGCGCGGTGCACGGTCGGGACCATCGCCTCCAGGTGCGCCCGCGAGGCGATCTCCGGCACGACGCCGCCGAAGCGCTCGTGCTCGGCGACCGAGGTGGCGAGCGCGTCGGCCAGCAGCGTGTGGCCGCGGACGACGCCGACGCCGGTCTCGTCGCAGGAGGTCTCGAACCCGATGACCAGGGGGGCGCTCACCGCTTCTCCCGTCTCATGACGACCGCGTCGGTGTTGCTGGGCTGGTAGTAGCCCCGGCGCCGGCCGATCTCGGTGAACCCGCGCCGCCGGTAGAGCTCCTGCGCCCGCTCGTTGTCGGCGCGGACCTCGAGCAGCACGACCGGGCTGCGACGGTCGGCCTCGGCGAGCAGCGCGTCGAGCAGCAGCGCGCCGATCCCCTCGCCCTGACGGGCGCCCGCGACGCCGACGGTGGCCACGTGCGCCTCGTCGTCGTAGGCGATGAGCCCGGCGTAGCCGACGACGTCGTCGCCGTCCTCGGCGACCAGGTAGTGCCGGGTGTCGGTCCGCGCGAGCTCGTCGCGGTACATCGCGCGGGTCCACGTGTCGGGGGCGAAGAGCTGCTCCTCCAGCGCCAGGACGGCGTCGAGGTCAGCCAGCCGCATCGGCCGCAACCGCACCGTCACGACGTGGTCACCGGCTTGAACGACGTCGGCGGGACCGCGTCGGGCCGGCGCAGGTACAGCGGCACCAGCGGTCCGGCGGACAGCGGGTCGTCGAGCAGGGACGACGCGGCCAGCAGCAGCCCGGCCGTGGTCACCTGGGCCGGGGTCACCTCGGCGCCCAGCCGCTCGGCGAACCGCGGGTCGCCGACGAGCGGGCCGGGGAACCGGGCCTCCTCGGGGCGGGCGACGCCGGGCCCGTCGACCCGCGCGCCGGCGGCGTCGTAGGCGGCCCAGTAGACCTCCCGGCGCCGGGCGTCGGTGACCACCGTCCGCGCCCCCGACCCGACGGCGTCCAGCGAGCAGACGCCGACCGCGGGGATGCCGCGGGCGTCGGCGAGCGCGGCGGCGGTGACCACGCCGACGCGCAGCCCGGTGAACGGCCCGGGACCGAGCCCGGCGACGACGGCGGCCACGTCGGCGAGCGCGAGACCGGCGTCGGCCAGCGCCGCGCGCACGGTCGGGACGAGCAGCTCGGCGTGCCGGTTGCCCGAGGGCACCGCGCGCTCGACGAGCACCTCGGCGTCCCCGCCGGCCGCGTGGCGGGCGACGCCGGCGACCAGCGTGGGGGTCGCGGTGTCGAGGGCGAGGACGAGCACGACCGCCGAGGTTAGTCCGGTGTCCGCCAGGACCCACCGGCCGCACCGGCCAGCCCGCGGACGACGTCGGCCCAGGCCGGGTGGGCCAGGCGGAGACCCGGGAGGTCCGCGGCGGTCACCCAGCGCAGCTCGTCGTGCTCGTGCGGCTGGCGGTTGCGCGGTTCGCCGTCCCAGGCGCGGACCGCCCACAGCGCGAGGTGCAGGTCGCCGTCGTCGACGACCAGGACCCGGTGGGTCTCCCGCGGGGTCACGCCGAGCTCCTCGCGCAGCTCCCGGGCCAGCGCGGCCGCCTCGTCCTCCCCCGGCTCGACGTGCCCGCCCGGGAAGTCCCACACGCCCGGGTACCAGCGCCGGCCCGGCGACCGGTGCCCCATCAGCACGGCGGAGCCGCGGACGAGCACCCCGGCGACGACGAAGTGGGCCGCAGCGCTCACACCGGGAGCTCGTGCACGATCTCGAGGCCGTCGACCTCGTCGACCTCCTCGCCCACCTCGACGAAGCCGAACGGGCGCGCCACCGCCAGGGAGGCCGCGTTGTCCGGGGCGATCGAGAGACGGACCACCCGCACGGCCGGCTCGCGGCGGGCGCGGTCGAGCAGCACCGTCAGCGCCGCCCGCGCGTAGCCGCGGCGCCGGTGCTCGGGCAGCACGGCATAGCCGATCTCGACCACGCCCTGGGCGTCCGGCGGGCCGTGGAACCCGGCCCGGCCCACGGCGAGGCGCCGGGCGGGGTCCCAGATCACGCCGGTCACCCAGGACGCCACGGCGGGGTCGGCGGCGACCTGCGCGGCCCGGATCCGCCAGACCGGCGCCCAGTCGGGGTCGGCGAACGCCGGCGGCAGCGGCACCGGAGCGGCGGCGCCGGCGGCCGCGAGATCGCCGTCGGCCAGGGCGGTGAACACCGGGCCGGAGAGGGCGAGCACCTCCACCTGCGGGGTCACGCGTCCAGCCGGGCTTCCCAGCCGGGGCCGCGCGGCACGAGCACGGCGGTGCGGACGTCGTCGTCGCGCCGGTCCAGGCGCACCTCCAGGTGCTCGTCGGCGAGTTGCTCGACCAGCCCGGCGCCCCACTCGACGACGGTCACCGACTCCTCGGTCGAGGCATCGAGGTCGAGGTCGTCGACGTCGGCGACGCCGCCGAGGCGGTAGGCGTCGACGTGCACCAGCGGCAGCCGCCCGCCCCGGTGCACGCGGGCGATGACGAACGTGGGCGAGGTGACCGGCTCGGTCACGCCGAGCGCGACGCCCAGGCCCTGGGTGAGCGCGGTCTTGCCGGCGCCGAGCGGCCCGGTGAGCACCAGCAGGTCCCCGGGCGCCACGACGGCGGCGAGCGCGGCGCCCAGCCCCCGGGTGTCGTCCACCGTGGGCAGGACGTGCTCGCGCCTCACCGCAGGCTCGCCGCGACGGCGGTGAGGTCGGCCAGCAGCCCGGCGCGCGGCGCCCCGGACGGGCCGAACCGGATCGCCGCCGAGGGGTGGTAGGTGGCCCAGACGGCGCGGCCGTCGACGTCGTGCGGGCGGCCGCGGGCCTCGGCAAGCACCGTCCTCGGCCCGAGGAACCACTTGGCCGACGACAGCCCGAGCGCGACGACGACCGGCGGGTCGAGCAGCTCGAGCTGGCGGCGCAGCCAGCCGCTGCAGCGGGCCACCTCCGGCGTCTTCGGCGTGCGGTTGCCCGGCGGGCGGCACTTCACGACGTTCAGCACGGCGGCCTCGGCGCGGTCGAGACCGGCCTCGCCGAGCAGCAGGTCCAGCAGCTGCCCCGACCTCCCGACGAACGGCCGGCCGCTGTCGTCCTCGGTCGCGCCGGGCGCCTCGCCGACCAGGGCGAAGCGGGCCCGGCCGCGCGCCGGCGGGTCCCCGACCACGACGTGCTGCCGGGTGGCGGCCAGCTCCGGGCAGGCCACGCAGGGGGCGGCGGCCGCGGTGAGCGCGTCCCAGTCGGCCGCGGCCGCGGCGGTGCGGGCGACCTCCTCGGCCGTGGCGTCGAACCGGGGCGGACGGGGAGCGGCCACGCACCGACCCTACGGCGGGCGTCCCGCCGTGGCCCGAGGGCTTCCGCGTGCGCGCCCGGCCTGTCACCGTTCTCCGCGGGGGACCCCACGCCGGGAGGAGCCGCCATGACGTCGCAACCGGACGTGTACGACGTCGCCTACCTCGCCGGGGGTCCGCAGCGGGTCGTCGACACGGCCCTGGTGGCGCTGCTGGTGACCGGCCGGGTCCGCGCGGTCGCGCCCGGGGAGCTGCAGGTGGTCGACCCGCGGCGGCGCCACCCGGTCGAGGCCGCCGTCCTCGACGCCGTCGGCGGCCGGGGACGCCGCTCGGTCGAGACGGTGCGCTGGCGCGCGCTGGCCGACGAGCGGGTCACCGGCATCGTCCGGGCGCTGCGCGACCGGCGGCTGCTCGGGCGGCTGGCCCGCCGCACCGCCGCCGGACGCCAGGTGCTCCTGCGGGCCCGGGCCGCCGACGTCGGGCCGGTGCTGCACGTCGCGCTCGACGGGCGGGAGCGGATCGCCGACCCCGCGCTGCGCGAGGCGGTCCTGGAGCCGCCGCCGCGGCCGGTGCTCCCCGACAGCGGGGTCTCCCCGTGGGTGCTGTCCTACGCCGACGGCTGCGACGTCGCCCGGCGGACCCGCGACCGGCTGCTCGGGCGGGCCCTCGACGGACACCTCCAGTAGGCCGGCAGCGGCCCTCAGTCCAGGACGCGCCCGGCGACCCCGGCGGCCACCCGGCGCACCAGCCGGCCCAGCGCGCGGGTCACCTCCTCGGGCTTCTCCAGCGGCACCAGGTGCCCGGCCTCGGGGACGACGACGTACTCGACCCCCGGCCCCTCCCCGCCCAGCAGCTCGACCAGGGTGTCGCTGTGCGCCATCGGGATCAGCTTGTCCGCGTCCCCGGTGAGCACCAGCGTCGGTACCGCGCGCAGCGGCTCGAGCACGCCGGCGTGGTCGAGGCCGGCCAGCGCCGGGTAGAACTCGGCGATCACGTCGACCGGGGTGCCGGCGATCATCGCGTCGACGTAGCGGCCCAACCGCGGGTCGACGTCGGTGGAGGCGAACGACAGCGACCAGGTGGCCGCCGAGACGACGTCGGCGGCCAGCCGGCGGGTGCGCTCGGCGAAGGCCGGCCGGCGGCGCATGGTGAACGCCGCGATGGGCAGCACGGCCGCCCGGACGCGGGTGAGGAACTCGGGCAGGCCGAAGTCGAGGTCGGCGAGGTTGCCGCTCGACGTCGACACCAGGGCCGCCCCGGCCACCGTCGTGCCGAACAGCTCGGGGTGCAGCGCGGCCAGGCCCATGACGGTCATCCCGCCCATCGAGTGGCCGACGAGCACGACCGGCCCGGTGGGCACCCGCGCCTCCAGCACCGCGGCGAGGTCGCGGGCGAGCTGCTCGATGGTGGAGTTCTCGGCCGGCCCGCGCGAGGAGGACCCGTGGCCGCGCTGGTCGTAGAAGACCAGCCGCGCCGCGGGCCGGTGGCCGTTGGCCGTGGCGAGCTGGGCGCCCAGGGCCCGCCGCTGGAAGGTCCACGACGCCATCGACAGCGTGTAGCCGTGCACGAAGACGACCGTCAGCGGCGCGTCGAGCGGGCCGACTTCCTCCACCGCCAGGAGCACGCCGTCGTCGGCCTGCACCAGCGCGGTGCGGTCGGCCCGGCAGGACGCGGCACCGAGTGGGTCGTCCTCGCGCAGGTCGGCGTCGCTGGCGCCCTCGGGGAGCGCGCCGCCCGGGCTGAGCCGCTCGGCCCGCACCCGGCGGGTGGCGATCCGGGCCACGGCCACGCCGACGGCGGTGGTCGCCGCCGCCAGGCCGACGACGGCACCGGCGACGCCGGCCGCCGGGTGCCGCTCGAACGCGCCGGCGAGGCCCGTCCTGGGCTCCGGCGCCCGCTGCAGCCGGGACAGGACGTGCCGCTGTGCCATCAGATCGCTCCCGCGGACCCGACGTGGCGGCGGGTGAAGCGCCCCCCGACCCGGGTCACCAGCTCGTAGTGGATGGTGTCGACCGCGTCGGCCCACTGCTGCGCGGTCGGCTCGCCGCCGTCACCGGGACCCCACAGGACCACCTCGTCGCCTGCCGCGACGGCCGCGTCGCCGACGTCGAGGACGAACTGGTCCATGCACACCCGCCCGGCGATGGTGCGCTGCGCGCCGCCGGCGAGCACCGGTGCGCGGTTGCCCGCGGCCCGGGGCACGCCGTCGGCGTAGCCGACCGGCACCAGGGCCAGCGTGGTCTCGGTGGCCGGGGCGTAGGTGTGGCCGTAGGAGACGCCGGCGCCGGCGGGGACCCGCTTGGTCAGCGCCACCCGGGCGCGCACGGTCATCGCCGGCCGCAGGCCGTGGGCGGCGGGGTCGCCGCCGAGCGGGTCCAGGCCGTAGAGGGCGATGCCGGGCCGGACCATGTCGTACCAGGTGTCGGGCAGCGCGACGGTGGCCGCGGAGTTGGCCAGGTGCCGGCGGCCGCGCAGCCCGGCGGCCGACGCGATGCCGAGGGCCTCCTCGAACAGCCGGACCTGGGCGCCGATCGTCGGGTGGGTGGGCGCGTCGGCGTAGGCCATGTGGCTCCACAGCCCGACGACCTCGACCTCGCCGTCGGCCTGTGCGCGGGCGGCCGCGGCGACCAGGCCGGGCCAGTCGGCCACCGTGGCGCCCTCGCGGGACAGGCCGGTGTCGACGAACAGGTGCAACCGGGCGGTCCGGCCGGTGGCGCGGGCGGCGTCGACCACCTCGGCCAGACCCCACTCGGCGTTGACCGACACCTCGACGTCGGCCTCCAGCGCCGGGGTGAAGTCGGTGCCGGGCGTGTGCAGCCAGGCCAGCAGCGGCGCGCGCACCCCGGCCGCGCGCAGCGCCAGCGCCTCCTCGAGCACCGCGACGCCGAGCTGGTCGGCACCCCCGGCCAGCACCGCGCGGGCCGCGGGGACCAGGCCGTGCCCGTAGCCGTCGGCCTTGACCACCGCCATGAGCGGCCGGCCGACCCGCTCGCGGAGCACGGCGGTGTTGGCCGCGATCGCGTCGAGGTCGACGACCACCTCGGCCCGGGGTGCGTTCACACCCCCCAGTGTCCCAGGCCGGGACCGCGGACCCGGCGCACCGCCTCGGGGAGCCGCCGGACCAGGTCGCCGGACACGATCGGCCCCGCCTCGGCGGCGACCTGCCCGGTCCGGCCGTGCAGGTGCGCGGCGGCCGCGGCGGTCCGCGCGGCGGGCGCGCCGGTGGCCAGCAGCGAGCCGAGGATGCCGGACAGCACGTCGCCGCTGCCGGCGGTGGCGAGGTCCGAGGTGCCGGTCGCGTTGACGTAGGCCGTCCCGTCCGGGTCGGCGACGACGGTGGCGTCGCCCTTGAGCAGGACGACGGCGCCGAGGTCGGCGGCCAGCCGGCGGGCGCTGCCGATCCGGTCGGGGCCCACCGGGACGCCGAAGCGGGCGAACTCGCGGTCGTGCGGGGTGAGCACGGTGGGGGCCTCCCGGCCGCGGACCAGCTCCGGTTCGCGGGCGGCCAGCGTCAGCGCGTCGGCGTCGACCACGACGGGCAGGTCGGTGGCCAGCACCTCGGCCAGCACGTCGCGGGCGGCGTCGTCGGTGCCGGCGCCCGGGCCGACCACCCAGGCCTGCACCCGCCCGGCGTCACCGGGCCGGCCGTCGGTGACGATCGCCTCCGGCCACGCCGCGCGCACCGCGTCGCCCGCGGTGCCGGCGTAGCGGACCAGGCCCGGCCGCGTGCGCAGCGCCGCCCCGGTGGAGAGCACCCCGGCGCCGGGGTAGGCGGCGGAGCCTGCGGCCACGCCGACCACGCCGGTGGAGTACTTGTCGTCGGTGGCGCCGGGCGGCTGCAGGTGCGCGGCGACGTCGGCGTCGGTGAGCTGGTGCGCCCGGGCGGGGGCCAGGTGCGGGCCCAGGCCGATGTCGACCAGGTGCACCGTGCCGGCGTACCCGCGGCCCGCTCCGGTGACCAGGCCGGGCTTGACCGCGCCGAAGGTGACCGTGTGCACCGCGGGGAACGCCGCGCCCTCCACCGCGCCGGTGTCGGCGTCGACGCCGCTCGGGACGTCGACGGCGACGGTCAGCCCCGGGCCGGTGGCCGCCCGCTCCGCCAGCCGCGCGGCGTCGGGGCGCAGCCCGCCGTGGCCGCCGATGCCGACGATCCCGTCGAGCACGAGGTCGGCGCGGTCGAGCCCGTCGGCGCGGTCGGGTCCGGTGACCCGGCCGCCCGCGCGGCGCAGCGCGGCCAGCCCGGCGGGGTGGGCGCGGGCGGCGTCGAGCAGGACGGCGGTGACCCGGGCACCGCGGGCGGCCAGGTGCGCGCCGGCGAACAGCGCGTCGCCGCCGTTGTTGCCGCCGCCGACCAGCAGCGTGACGCGGGTGCCGTGCGCCCGGCCGAGCAGCCGCAGGCAGACGGTGGCCAGCCCGGTGGCCGCGCGCTGCATGAGCGCGCCCTCGCGGGTGGCGGCCAGCAGCACGTCCTCCGCGGCGCGCACCTCGGCGACGGTGGACAGGCCGATCACGGCGCGCCCTCCGGCGCGGGTCCGCCCTCGCCGACGACCACCGCCGAGGCGATCCCGCCGTCGTGGCTGAGCGACAGGTGCCAGCGGGTGATGCCCAGCTCGGCGGCCCGCGCGGCGACGGTGCCGCGGACCTCCAGGTGCGGCCGGCCGTGGTCGCCGACGGTCACCTCGACGTCGTGCCAGCGCAGGGCGCCGGGCGCGCCGAGCGTCTTGGCCACCGCCTCCTTCGCGGCGAACCGCGCGGCGAGGGACTCGGCGGAGCGCTCGGTCCCGCGCGGGGTGGTCTGCTCGGCCTCGGTGAACAGCCGGTCGCGCAGTCCCGGGGTGCGGACCATCGACTCGGCGAAGCGGGTCACAGGGACCACGTCGATCCCGACCCCGATGATCACCCGGTCAGTCTGCCGTGCGGCCGCGGATCGCGCCGTCCTGGCGCACCGCAGCGCGTCCTCCCGCACCGCAGCGCGTCCTCCCGCACGGCCGGCGGTGAGGGAGGACGCCGCACGATCAGGTCACCTGATCGTGCGCGGGCCTCACTCGACGGTGACGCTCTTGGCCAGGTTGCGCGGCTGGTCGACGTCGAAGCCGCGGGTGTCGGCGATCTCGCAGGCGAGGATCTGCAGCGGCACGGTGGTGACCACGGGGGCCAGCAGGGTCGGCGTCCGCGGCACCCGGATGAGGTGGTCGGCGTAGGGGACGACGTCGTCGTCGCCCTCCTCGGCGATGACGATCGTGCGCGCGCCGCGGGCCCGGACCTCCTGGATGTTGGAGACGACCTTGCCGTGCAGCAGGCTGCGCCCGCGCGGCGACGGCGCGATGACCACCACCGGGGTGCCCTCGTCGACCACCGCGATCGGGCCGTGCTTGAGCTCGCCGGCGGCGAACCCCTCGGCGTGGATGTAGGCGAGCTCCTTGAGCTTGAGCGCCCCCTCCAGCGCCACGGGGAAGCCCACGTGCCGGCCGAGGAACAGGATCGTGCCGGCGTCGGCCAGCGACCGGCCGAGCTCGCGCACCGGCTCCATCTGGGTGAGCACCTGCGCGACGGCCTCGGGCAGCTTCTGCAGCTCGTGCACGATCGCGGCGACCTCGTCGGCGTACTTGATGCCGCGCACCTGGGCCAGGAACAGCCCGACGAGGTAGCAGGCGACGATCTGGGCCAGGAAGCTCTTGGTCGAGGCGACGGCGATCTCCGGGCCGGCGTGCGTGTAGAGCACGGCGTCGGACTCGCGCGGGATCGTCGAGCCGTTGACGTTGCAGATGGCCAGGACGCGGGCCTTCTGGTCCTTGGCGTGCCGCAGCGCCATGAGGGTGTCCATCGTCTCGCCGGACTGGCTGATGACGACGACCAGCGTCGAGCGGTCCAGGACCGGGTCGCGGTACCGGAACTCGCTGGCGACCTCGACCTCGACCGGGATGCGGGTCCAGTGCTCGATGGCGTACTTGGCGATCAGCCCGGCGTGGTAGCTGGTGCCGCAGGAGACGACGAAGACCTTGTCGATGTCGCGCAGGTCCTGGTCGGACAGCCGGACCTCGTCGAGCACGAGCTCGCCGTCGTCGCCGAGCCGGCCGAGGAGGGTGTCGGCGACGGCCTGCGGCTGCTCGGCGATCTCCTTGAGCATGAACCAGTCGTGGCCGCCCTTCTCCGCGGCGGCCGCGTCCCAGTCGACGGTGTAGGCCACCGGCTCGGCGGGGGCGCCGTCGAAGTCGGTGACGCTCACCCCACGGGTGCGGTCGATCTCCACGACCTGGTCCTGCCCGAGCTCGCGCGCCTCGCGGGTGTGCGCGATGAAGGCCGCGACGTCGGAGCCGAGGAAGTACTCGCCGTCGCCGACGCCGACCACCAGCGGGCTGTTGCGGCGGGAGGCGACCAGCGTGTCGGGCTCGTCGGCGTGCGCGGCGACCAGCGTGAAGGCGCCCTCCAGCCGGCGGGAGACGGCGCGCAGCGCCTCGGCCAGCCGGCCGGGGCCGGCGGGCAGGTCGCGGTAGACGGCGGCCAGCAGGTGGGCGACGACCTCGGTGTCGGTCTCGGAGCGGAACTCCACCCCGGTGGCCTCGCACTCGGCGCGCAGCGCCGCGAAGTTCTCGATGATCCCGTTGTGGATCACGGCCACCCGCCCGTCGGCGGACAGGTGCGGGTGGGCGTTGCGGTCGGTGGGCCCACCGTGGGTGGCCCACCGGGTGTGCCCGATGCCGATCGTCGACTCCGGCAGCGGCCCGTCGGCCAGCACCTTCTCGAGGTTGGCGAGCTTGCCCGCCTTCTTGGCCGCGGCCAGCTCACCGGAGTCGGGGCCGCCCACCCGGACGGCCACGCCCGCGGAGTCGTATCCGCGGTACTCCAGCCGCCGCAGGCCCTCGAGGACGACGTCGAGGGCGTTCTTCGGGCCGACGTATCCGACGATGCCGCACATGTGGACCGAGGGTACCGGCGGTGGTGGACCGATCCGTCCCTCCGAGGTGTGAGACCGGCCGGCCGCCCCAGCCGTCCCACGGGCACCGACACCTGACACGCGGCCCGGCCAGGGACCCCGGCTCAGCCGACGGCGACGACGACCCCCGCCAGGCGTTGGGCGATCCCGTCGGCCTGCTCCTGGGTGGGCGCCTCGACCATCACGCGCACCAGCTGCTCGGTGCCCGACGGGCGCAGCAGCACCCGGCCGTCGTCGCCGAGCTCCTCCTCGGCGGCGTTGACCGCGGCGGCCACGGTGTCGCTCTCGACGACGGCGATGCGGTCGCGGACCGGCACGTTGACCAGGGTCTGTGGCAGCCGCTGCACCACCGAGGCGAGCTCGGCCAGCGAGGCCCCGGTGGCCGACATGCGCGAGAGCAGCGCCAGCCCCGTGAGCAGGCCGTCGCCGGTGGTGGCGTGGTCGAGGAAGACCAGGTGGCCGCTCTGCTCACCGCCGAGGGAGAGCCCGCGGGCGCGCAGGGCCTCCAGCACGTAGCGGTCACCGACGGCGGTGGTGTGCACCGCGATGCCGGCGTCGCGCATCGTGTGGTGGAAGCCGAGGTTGCTCATCACGGTGGCGACGACGGTGTCCGCCGCCAGCGCCCCGCGCTCCTTGAGGCCGAGCGCGCAGACGGCGAGGATCGCGTCGCCGTCGACGACCTCGCCCGCGGCGGTGACGGCCAGGCAGCGGTCGGCGTCGCCGTCGTGGGCGATGCCGAGGTCGGCGCCGGTCGCCCGGACCGCCTCGGTGAGCGGACCGAGGTGGGTGGACCCGACGCCGTCGTTGGTGTTCCAGCCGTCGGGCTCGCCGCCGATGACGGTGACGTCGGCGCCGGCCCGGCGGTAGACGTCGGGGGCGCAGGTGGCGGCCGAACCGTGCGCGCAGTCGACGACCAGGCGCAGCCCGGAGACCGGGGACGGCAGCGTCGAGAGCAGGTGCGCGGCGTAGTCGGCGGCGCCGCCGGGCAGGTCGCGGACCCGGCCGATGTCGGCCCCCGAGGGCCGGTGCCCGGCCGTGTCGCCGGCCAGGACGGTCGACTCGATGGCCGCCTCGACCGCGTCGGGCAGCTTGTGACCGCCGCGGCTGAACAGCTTGATGCCGTTGTCGGGCATCGGGTTGTGGCTCGCCGAGATCATGACGCCGAGGTCGGCGCCGGTCTCGGCGGTGAGGAAGGCGACGGCCGGCGTCGGGAGCACGCCCACGCGCAGCACCTCGGCGCCGGCGCTGGCCAGGCCCGCGACCACGGCGGCCTCGAGCATCTCCCCGCTGGCACGGGGGTCGCGGCCGACGACCGCGACGGGACGCGAGGTCCCGTCGCGGTCAGCGAGCACACCGGCGGCCGCACGGGCCACCGAGAGGGCCAACTCCGGCGTGAGGTCGGCGTTGGCCCGACCCCGGACGCCGTCGGTCCCGAAGAGGCGACCCACGGCGGTGCCGGTCAGCGCTTCGAGTACTGAGGCGCCTTGCGGGCCTTCTTGAGGCCGTACTTCTTGCGCTCCTTGACCCGCGCGTCGCGGGTGAGGAAGCCGGCCTTCTTCAGCGCGGGACGGTCCTCGGCCTCGACCTCGATGAGGGCGCGGGCGATGGCCAGCCGCAGCGCGCCGGCCTGGCCGGTGACGCCGCCACCCTTGAGGATGCCGACGACGTCGTACTGCTCGGCCTTCTCGAGGGTCACGAACGGCTCACGGATGAGCTGCTGGTGGACCTTGTTCGGGAAGTACTGCTCGAGGGTGCGGCCGTTGAGGCGGAACTGGCCGGTGCCCGGCACGAGCCGCACGCGGACGATCGCCTCCTTGCGCCGGCCGACGGTCTGCACCGGACGCCCCTCGGCGTCGGTCACGGTCGGAGCCGCGGTCATGGGCGTGGTCACTGGGCCACCTGCTTGATCTCGAAGGTCTGGGGCTGCTGGGCGGCGTGCGGGTGCTCGGGACCCGCGTACACCTTCAGCTTCTTGATCATCTGCCGGCCGAGGCTGTTGTGCGGCAGCATGCCCTTGACGGCGCGCTCGACGACCCGGTCGGGGTGCGTGCGGATCTGGTCGCCGACGTTGATCGCCCGCAGGCCGCCGGGGTAGCCCGAGTGCCGGTAGGCGGTCTTCTGGTCCCGCTTGGAGCCGGTCAGGGCGACCTTGCCGGCGTTCACGACGACGACGAAGTCGCCGACGTCCACGTGCGGGGCGAACTGGGGCTTGTGCTTGCCGCGCAGCAGGGTCGCGATCTGGCTGGCGAGTCGACCGAGCACCACGTCGGTGGCGTCGATGACGTGCCAGGCGCGGTCGACCTCGCCGGGCTTGGGTGAGTACGTGCGCACGGCGCTCGTGTCCTCCGTCGTCGTCGGGGCGGCTGGTGGGATCGCCTCACCGAGCACGGGAGACGGAGCGGCGCGCGCGCACCAGCCGGCGGCCGCGCACCAGCCGACCACGATACCAGCGGCCCGCAGGGCCGCCGCGACGTGCCGGAACGGCCCCGGGTGACGTGCCGGAACGGCCCCTGGTGACGTGCTGGAACGGCCCCGTCCAGAGGCTCGCCCCGAACGTGCGAGGGGTGAGGAGGACGGGGTCCTCCGACTTCAACCGTCGATCAGGTCCCGCTGGGCCGGCAGCAGCCGGTCCATCGCCGCGACGTCATCGGCCGCCGCCAGGCCCAGGACGTCGACGCTGGCCAGGTGGCTGCCGTAGCCGACGTAGCAGCGCTGGTAGAAGCCGTCCGCCGACTCGAACCAGAAGCACGGCGCCTCGGGGATGGAGGGCAGGGTGAAGGGCGTGCCGCCGAACTCGGCCTGCTCCAGCTCGGCGAAGGCCGTGTACACGGTGTTGGTCTGCTCCGACGACGGGAAGGCGTACAGCGCCACGGCGTAGCTGAGGTCGGCCTCGTCGGCCTGCTTGGAGTAGAAGCCGCGGAAGCCGTTGGCGGTGAGCAGGTCGCGCTCGCGGACCGGGTCGATGGCCAGGCGCAGGTAGCCCTCGAGGTCGTAGGGACCGGAGAAGTCGGTGGGGTCCCCCGGCGGGTCCAGGGTGAGCTGCTGGAGCCCGTCGGGGTCGACCGGCAGCGAGGGCACCTGGTCCTGCGGGGTGGGCGCGAAGCCCTGCAGCAGCCCCACCTGGTCGGTGAGGAGCCGGCCCACCTCGTCGGGTCCGCGGCCGGCGCCGGTGACGTGGAAGGCGTAGGCCAGCATCCGGCCGACCGGCACGAACGCCTGGACGAGGTCCTCCCCGCCGTCCTCCTGCAGCACCACCTCGCCGTCGAGGCCGGGCACCTCGACGGGCGCGTAGCCCGCGGCGACCTGGTCCTCCGCGAGCTCAGCCGCCGCCCGCCGCGCCGACTCGGGGTCGGACAGCTCGGCCACCATCGTCAGCGTGCTGCGTCCGTCGGCGGGGTCGGTGTTGCACTGGCCCCAGGCGGTGACGAAGCCCCAGCGGTCGAGGACCGCCCCGGCCGTCCCGGTGCCGAAGTAGGCCTCGTCCAGCGCGGCCGCGTCGCTCCAGGGGCCCGACGGGAAGCAGGTGTCGGTCCGCTCGGGGAAGGTGACCTGCACCAGGGAGGTCACCGACGCGATCCGGTGCGACTCCACCAGCGTGCCGACGCCGGGCCGGGGCGCGGGGGTGACGTCGGCCGGCGGCTGCGCCGGCGTCGTCTCCGCGGGCGGCTCGCTCGTCGAGGGCGGTGCGCTCGCCAGCGGCGTCGCCGTCCCGCTCACCGTGCTCGTGCACCCCGCCAGCAGCACCCCGGCCACCAGGGCGACCGCCGTCCCGCGTCCCCGTGTCCCCGTCACGGGCGCGGAGGATAGGGGCGGCGACGGCCCCGGTGGTGCGTCCTGCGCCTGCCGGGCGGATCTCAGTCGATGCGGCGGAGCCGTCCGGTCGACACGTCGTAGACGGTGCCGCAGATCTCCTTCGACAGCAGGAACGGGCTCTCCCGCAGCAGCCGGATCGACTCGCGGACGTCCTCGTCGACGTCGGTGAACGCCCGCGCCGGCCACGGCGGGCGGGCACCGGTGGCCCGCTCGACGAGGTCGGCGAAGGAGGCGTCGTCGGTCTTCTGCAGGCCGCAGTCGGTGTGGTGGACCAGCACGATCTCGCGGGTCCCGAGCAGGTGCTGGGAGATGGTCAGCGAGCGGATCGTGTCGTCGGTGACCACGCCGCCGGCGTTGCGGATGACGTGCGCGTCACCGACGGCCAGACCCAGAAGCGGGAACAGCGGCATCCGGGAGTCCATGCAGGCGACGACGGCGACCTTGCGCGCCGGCGCCACGGGCAACTCGCCGCCGAAGTCCCGGGCCCACTGCTCGTTGGCGACCAGCATGCGCTCGTACTCGGCCACGTGGCGCTCCTCTCGTGTCAGGCATGGGAAGCTCTCCGCACGTCTGGGGCGCGCGGACGTGGGGAGAGCTTCCTATGCCTCGGCCACGCGTTCGCGGGCGACCTGTGCGGCGAGTGCGTCCGCGGTGAGTGCCGGCCGGCCACCGAGCCGCTGCACCGTCAGCGTCCCCGCCGCCGAGGCCGCCCGCGCCGCCCCGGTCGGGGAGGCGCCGTCGAGCAGCGCGGCGGTCAGCGCCGCGACGAAGGCGTCCCCGCCGCCGGTCGGGTCGACGGGCTCGGTGTCCGACAGCGGCACCCGGACCACGCCGTCGGGCGGCCAGTCCGCACCCCGGCCCACCGGCGGGCGACCGCCCCGCCAGGCCACCACCTCACCGTCGTCACCGGCTGACAGCGCGACCAGGCGGGGCCCGGCCGCCACGAGCTCGCGGGCCGCGGCGCGGACGTCGTCGACCCCGCCGAGGGCCCGGCCGACCAGCAGCCCCGCCTCCTGCGCGTCGGCGCGCAGGACGGTGGCGCGGTCCAGCAGCGCGGCGCGGGTGGCATCGTCGGCCGGCGCGCCGTCGGCGACGACGAGCGCGTCGGGGCGGGCCAGCCGCAGCGCCGCGCGCACCGCCTCCCCCGGCTGCTGCAGCTGCAGGGACAGCGCCCGGCAGCCGGTCACCGCGCCGGCGGCCGCGGCGACGTCGTCGGCGGTCAGCAGCACGCCGTCGGGCACGTCCTCGAGCAGCCGGCGGCGGCCGCCGTCCTCCACGACGTCGACGAGCAGCGCGGTCGCCACCCGGGCACGCCGGGTCACGCAGCCGACGTCGATGCCGTCCGCCCGCGCCGCGGCGGTCACGTCGGCGCCCGCGGTGTCGTCGCCCACCACACCCACCAGCGCCACGGTCACGCCGAGCTGGGCCAGCGCCACGGCCTGGTTCGCGCCCTTCCCGCCGAGGACCTCCCGCCGCTCGGCGACGTCCGCCGAACCGCCGGCCTCCGGCAGTCCACCGACCCGCAGGACGAGGTCCCGCCCGACCTGTCCCAGGACCACGACGCCGGTCACGCCCCCACGCTCCCCGCGACGCCCGGGGCCCGCCAGCCGGGCGGGGGCCCATCGGCCAGGATGGCCGGGTGCGCACGGTCGAGGAACACCAGGCGGCGGTGGCCGCCCTGCTCGCCCCCCTCGGGGAGGAGGAGGTGCCGCTGGCCGCGGCGCACGGCCGCGTGCTCGCCCGTGACGTGACCGCCGGCGTGCCGCTGCCCGGCTTCGACAACTCGGCGATGGACGGCTACGCCGCGCGCTCGGCTGAGCTCGCCGGCCTGCCCGTCCGGCTGCCGGTCGCCGACGACGTCCCCGCCGGCCGCACCGACGTCGTACCGCTCCGCGCCGGGACGGTGCAGCGGATCATGACCGGCGCGCTGCTGCCGCCGGGTGCCGACGTGGTCGTGCCGGTGGAGCTGACCGACGCGGCCACCGACGTCGTCGAGATCCGCGACGCACCCGCCGCCGGCACCCACCTGCGCCGGGCCGGGGAGGACATCACCGCGGGCACCGTCGCGCTGGAGGCCGGGAGCCCGCTGGGAGCCGCCCAGCTCGGGCTGGCCGCCGCCGTGGGCGCGCGGACGCTGTGGGTGCGCCGCCGGCCGCGGGTGCTGGTGCTCTCCACCGGCAGCGAGCTGGTCGAGCCGGGTGAGCCGCTGCTGCCCGGGCAGGTGTACGAATCCAACTCGCTGCTGCTGTGCGCGGCAGTCGAGGACGCCGGCGGCACCGCGCGGCGGCTGCACTTCGTGCCCGACGACGTCGGCCAGTTCCTCGGTACCGTGCGCGCCGAGCTCGCCGACGCCGACCTGCTGGTCACCAGCGGCGGCGTGAGCGCCGGGGCCTACGAGGTGGTCAAGGACGCGTTCGGCACGCTGGGCACCGTCGAGTTCGTCAAGGTGGCCATGCAGCCGGGCGGCCCGCAGGGCGCGGGCACCGTCGACGGCGTGCCCGTGGTGACCCTCCCCGGCAACCCGGTGAGCTCGTTCGTGTCCTTCGAGGTCTTCGTGCGGCCGGCGCTGCGCCGAGCGCTCGGCCACGCCGCGCCGGGCCGGCTGCGGGCGCCCGCGGAGCTCACCGCGCCGCTGCGCTCCCCCGCCGGGCGCCGCCAGTTCCTCCGCGGCCGTTACGACGCCGGCCGCGTCTCCCAGGTCGGCGGGCCCGGCTCGCACCTGGTCGCCCACCTCGCCCGCGCCAACTGCCTGGTCGTCGTGCCCGAGGACGTCACCGAGCTGCCCGCGGGCGCCGCGGTCGACGTCGTCCTGATCGAAGGAGCGCTCCAGTGACCGAGCTGACCCACGTCGACGAGACCGGCGCCGCGCGCATGGTCGACGTCTCCGCCAAGCCGGTCACCGCCCGCGAGGCGACCGCGGCCGGGCGGGTGCTGGTCAGTCCCGAGGTGGTCGCGCTGCTGCGGGGCGAGGGCGTGCCCAAGGGAGACGCCGTCGCGGTCGCCCGGATCGCCGGCATCGCCGGGGCCAAGCGGACGCCGGACCTCGTGCCGCTGTGCCACCCGATCGCGCTGCACGGTGTGACCGTGGACGTCACGGTGGCCGACGACGCCGTCGAGATCACGGCCACCGCGCGCACCGCCGACCGGACCGGCGTGGAGATGGAGGCGCTGACCTCGGTCGCCGTCGCCGGGCTGACCGTCATCGACATGGTCAAGGCCGTGGACCCGCGGGCGTCGATCACCGACGTCCGGCTGCTGGCGAAGTCCGGCGGCAAGAGCGGGGAGTGGCGGCGGTGACCCTCCCCGAGGGCGCGCGGGCGGTCGTGGTCACCGCGTCCAACCGCGCGTCGGCCGGCGTCTACGAGGACCGCAGCGGACAGGCGCTGGCCGAGGGGCTGCGGGAGCTCGGGTTCGCCGTGGACGGGCCGCACGTGCGCCCCGACGACGTCGACGCGCTGGCCGCCGTCCTCCGCGAGGCGGTCGCGTCCGGGGCCGACGTCGTCCTCACCACCGGCGGCACCGGCCTGTCGCCCACCGACGTCACGCCCGAGGCGACCCGCGCGGTGGTCGAGAGGGAGGCGCCGGGGCTGGCCGAGGCGGTGCGCCGCTACGGCGAGGGGAACGTGCCCACGTCCGTGCTCTCGCGCGGGATCGCCGGCACCGCGGCGCGGACGCTGATCGTGAACCTGCCCGGGTCCACCGGCGGGGTGCGGGACGGGCTGGCCGTCCTCGGCCCGCTGCTCCCCCACGTGGTCAGCCAGCTCCGCGGCGGCGACCACCCGCGGCCCTGACCCGGCGCGGCGAGGGTGTGCGCCGGCGCCGCGTTCCCGGCAGCAGCACCCGGCGTGGGCGCACACGCTCGTGGTCAGTCGGGCAGGACGAGGCGGTCCTGGCGGGTGTAGACGTTGCAGCCGTCGCCGCGGAGGAAGCCGACCAGCGTGATGCCGACGTCGGCGGCCAGCTCCACCGCGAGCGACGACGGCGCCGACACCGCGGCCAGCACCGGGATCCCGGCCATCGCCGCCTTCTGCGTCAGCTCGAAGCTCGCCCGCCCGCTGACCATCAGCACGTGCCCGGCCAGCGGCAGCCGGCCCTCGCGCACCGCGTCGCCGACGACCTTGTCCACGGCGTTGTGCCGGCCGACGTCCTCGCGCAGCGCCACGAGCTCCCCGTCGGCGGTGAACAGCCCGGCGGCGTGCAGCCCGCCGGTCTTGCTGAACACCTCCTGCGCGGCCCGCAACCGGTCGGGCATCGCCAGGAGCGTGGCCAGCTCCAGCCGGGTGGCGTCGGCGGCGACGTCGTGGCGGGTGCGGGTGCGGATGGCGTCGATGCTCGCCTTGCCGCACACCCCGCACGAGCTCGACGTGAGGAAGGTGCGGTCCAGCGCGGTGGCGGGCGGCTCGACGCCGGCCACCAGGTCGACGTCGACGACGTTGTAGGTGTTGCGGCCCTCGTCGTCGACGGAGTTGCAGTACCGCAGGCCGGCGACGTCCTCGACGCCGGCGATGACCCCCTCCGTGGCGAGGAAACCGTGCACGAGGTCGAAGTCGGCGCCCGGCGTGCGCATCGTGACCGCCAGCGGCGTGCCGTCGAGCCGGATCTCCAGCGGCTCCTCCGCGGCCACCGTGTCGGGTCGGGTGGTGCGCACGGGGCCCCGGATGCGCAGCACGGGCGTGCGGCTGGTGACTCGTCCCACGACCGGGACGGTACCCACGCGCGGCCCCTACGGTCGGTCCGTGACCGCACCGGCCCCGCTCCCGCCCTACGCGGCGGTCGTGCTCGCCGGCGGCCGCGCGGCCCGGCTGGGCGGGCGGGCCAAGCCGCAGCTGGAGGTCGGCGGGCGCACGATGCTGGCCGCCGTCCTCGACGCCGTCGCCGACGCCCAGCCGCGGGTCGTGGTCGGCCCGCCGCAGCCGGTGCCCGGTGACGTCGTGGTGGTGCGCGAGCGGCCGCCCGGCGGTGGCCCGGTCGCCGCGATGCGCGCCGGTCTGGCCGTCGTCGACACCGACGTCGTCGCCGTCCTCGCCGGCGACCTCCCCTTCGTGACGCACGCGCTCGTGCGCGATCTCCGCGAGCGGCTGACCGGCGACGGCGTCCTCGTCGTCGACGACGCCGGCCGCGACCAGTACCTGCTCGGCGTCTGGCGGACGGCCGCGCTGCGGCGGGCGCTCGCCGGCACCTCCGGCCCGCTGCCGGTCCGCCGGGTGGTCGCCTCGCTGACGGTCACCCGCCACCGGCCGGACCGGCGGCCCGGCACGCCACCTCCCTGGACCGACTGCGACACCCCTGCCGACCTCGCCCGCGCCCGCGCGGCCGCCGGGGAACTCGGCTGGGGATGACCGGGCGCTCCGGATAGGGTGCGCCATGCGCGTCGCCATCGCCGGTGCCCACGGCCAGGTCGCCCGCCGCCTCGGTCGCCTCCTGGCCGGCCGCGGGGACACCGTGGTCGGGATCGTCCGCAACCCCGACCACGCCGCCGACCTCGAGGCCGACGGCGTGACGCCGGTCGTGCTGGACCTGGAGTCCGCGTCGGTCGACGAGGTGGCCGACGCCGTCCGGGGAGCCGACGCCGTGGTGTTCGCCGCGGGTGCCGGACCGGGCAGCGGCGCGGCGCGCAAGCACACCGTCGACCACGCCGCCGCGGTGCTGCTGGCCGACGCCGCCGAGCGGGCCGGCGTGCGCCCCTACCTGCTGGTGTCCTCGATGGGAGTGGAGCAGGCCCGCCAGGGGACGCCGAAGGGCATGGACCCGGTGTTCGCCGCCTACCTGCAGGCCAAGCTGCGGGCCGAGGACGTGATCCTCCCGCGGCCGGCCCTCGACACGGTCGTCCTGCGGCCGGGCCGGCTCACCGACGACCCGGGCACCGGCCGGGTCACCCTGACCCACGGCGTCGAGTTCGGCGACGTCCCCCGCGACGACGTCGCGGCGGTCCTGCTGGCGCTGCTCGACGCCGGCAAGACCGACGAGGTCGTCGAGCTGGTCAGCGGGCCGACGCCGATCGAGGAGGCCGTCGCGGCGCTGCCGTGACTCAGCTGCGCAGGGCCCGGGTGAGCTGCGCGCGGGCCGCGAGGTCGGCGTCGGCCGGGTAGTCGACCCGCACCAGCGTCAGCCCTCCCGGCGGGGCGACCACGACCTCGTCCGCCCGCTTGCGGCGGGTCAGCAGGCCGGCCGGCCAGTCCGGGTCGCGGCGACCCTCACCGACGGCGAGCAGCGCACCGACGAGGCTGCGGACCATCGAGTGGCAGAACGCGTCGGCGGACGCCTCCACGGTCACTAGGTCGCCGTCGCGGGCCACTCCCAGCGCCAGCAGGGTGCGGATGGTGGTGGCGCCCTCGCGGCGGCGGCAGAAGGCGGCGAAGTCGTGCCGGCCGAGCAGCCGTGCGGCGGCGGCGGCCATGGCACCGGCGTCCAGGCGCCGTGGCCAGCTGACGGTGTCGGCCCGGCGCAGCGGCGACGGCCCGCCCTCGGCGTCGGTGAGCCGGTAGACGTAGTGCCGCGCCAGCGCGCCGAAGCGGGCGTCGAAGCCCGGCGGCGCCTCGGTGACGGCCGGGACGGCGACGTCGGGCGGCAGCACCCCGCGCAGTCGGCGGACCAGGCGCCCCGCCTGCTCGGTCCAGGCGGCGTGCGGCACGTCGGCGTGGGCCACCTGCCCGGTCGCGTGGACGCCGGTGTCGGTGCGACCGGCGACGGTCAGCTGCACGGGGGCCCGCAGGACCGTCGCCAGCCCGGTCTCGAGCTCGGCCTGCACGGTGCGCCGACCGGGCTGGCGGGCCCAGCCGGAGAATCCGGTGCCGTCGTAGGCGACGTCCAGGCGGAGACGGACGAGCCCGCCACCGGGAACGGTGGCGGGCTCGTCTGCGAGGTGGTCGCTCCTCAGCGGGGGTCGGGCGCGGACTCGCCGCCCGGCGCGAGGGTGCCGGAGGTGGCGGCGTCACCGAGCTCGGCGGCCTCCACCTCCGCGGCGGCCGCCCGGGCCACGTCGGGCGACAGCGTCGGGTCGTCGACGACGGCGGCGTTCTCCCGCTGCGGCTCCGGCCGGACGTTGCTCTCGTCCTGGCGGTCGCCGTCGGGGTTGTAGACGTCGGTGACGACCTGCTGGGCCTCGGGGTCGACGTCGCCGGAGGTCACGGCCGGCGAGGTGTCGCCACCGGGACCGGTGGTCTCACCGGCGAACGTGGCGCCCTGGTCGCCGCCGCTGGCGGGGACGCCGACGGCGCCGACGTTGCCGCCCTCGCCCGGACGCTCCTCCGTGGTCACCGGGTGCCGCCCGGGGCGTCGGCGTCGCCCGGGGTCTCGGTGTCGCCCGGGGACTCGGCGTCGGCGGCCACGGTGTCGGCGTCGGCCGGCTCCGCGTCGGCCTCGGCGGCCTCGACGGCCTCGACCTCGTCGGCGACCGCGGCGTCGGCGGCAGCGGCGTCGTCGGCAGCGGTGTCGTCGATGCTCACGGCAGCCGTGTCGTCGGCCGCGGTGTCGTCGGCGTCGGCGGTCTCGATCGCGTCGGCGGTGACCTCGCCGGAGGCGGCGGCCGCGCCGGCGCCGGAGGCGAACCGGGTGCCGCGCGCACGCTCGGCCTCACCGACGGCCTCCTGGGCCACGGTCAGGCCCTCGACGAGCTCGATGACCGCCATGGGCGCGTTGTCGCCCTTCCGCGGGCCGACCTTGGTGATCCGCGTGTAGCCGCCCGGCCGGTTCTCGAAGCGCGGGCCGATCTCGGCGAACAGGTGGTGGACGACGTCCTTGTCCCGGATGACCGTCATGACCTGGCGGCGCGCGTGCAGGTCGCCGCGCTTGGCGAAGGTCACCAGCTTCTCGGCGAACGGGCGCAGCCGCTTGGCCTTGGCCTCGGTGGTGGTGATCCGCCCGTGCTCGAACAGCGAGGTGGCCAGGTTGGCCAGCATCAGCCGCTCGTGCGAGGGGGACCCGCCGAGACGGGGGCCCTTGGTGGGGGTGGGCATGTCGGTCCTTCCTCAGGCGGCCGGGCGGGCGTTGCCGGCTGCTTCCGGGTGGTGCTGTCGTCTGTGCTCAGTGTGGCGGGCCGGGAGCCCACGGCCGGGCGGTGGGGTACCCACCGCCCGGCCGGTGCAGCGTCAGAGCTGCTCGGTCTCCTGGTAGGAGCCGTCGTCGTACTGGACCTGCCCGTACTCGGTGCCGTACTCGCCGGTGCCGTGGTAGGCGTCGGTCTCGTAGCCCTCGTCGTAGCTCTCCACCGAGGTGGGGATGAACCCGGGCGGGCTGTCCTTGAGCGCGAGGCCCATGGCCGCCAGCTTCATCTTGACCTCGTCGATCGACTTGGCCCCGAAGTTCCGGATGTCGAGCAGGTCGGCCTCGGAGCGGGTGACCAGCTCGCCGACGGTGTGCACGCCCTCGCGCTTGAGGCAGTTGTAGGACCGGACGGTGAGGTCCATGTCCTCGATCGGCATCGAGAAGTTGGCGATGTCGGCGGCCTCGGCCGGGCTGGGGCCGACCTCGATGCCCTCGGCGTCGACGTTCAGCTCGCGCAGCAGGCCGAACAGCTCGACCAGCGTGGAGCCGGCGGAGGCGATGGCGTCGCGCGGGGCGATCGACGGCTTGGTCTCGACGTCGACGACCAGGCGGTCGAAGTCGGTGCGCTGCTCGACGCGGGTGGCCTCGACGGCGTAGGTGACCTTGAGGACCGGCGAGTAGATCGAGTCGACCGGGATGCGGCCGATCTCCTGGCCGGGCTGCTTGTTCTGCGGGGCCGGCACGTAGCCGCGGCCGCGCTCGACGACCAGCTCGATCTCCAGCCGGCCCTTGCCGTTGAGCGTGGCGATGTGCAGGTCGGGGTTGTGCACCTCGACACCGGCCGGGGGCGCGATGTCGGCGGCGGTGACCTCGCCGGGGCCCTGCTTGCGCAGGTACATGGTCACCGGCTCGTCGGAGTCGGAGCTGACCACGAGGCCCTTGAGGTTGAGGATGATCTCGGTGACGTCCTCCTTGACCCCGGGCACGGTGGTGAACTCGTGCAGGGTGCCCTCGATCCGGATGCTGGTCACGGCAGCACCGGGGATCGACGACAGGAGGGTGCGGCGCAGCGAGTTGCCGAGGGTGTAGCCGAAACCGGGCTCCAGCGGCTCGATGACGAACCGCGAGCGCTGCTCGGTGAGGGTCTCCTCGGTCAGCGTCGGACGCTGGGCGATGAGCATGGGTGTTCTCCTCTGTGACCTCCGGCGCCCGCCATATGACGCCGTGAGGGAGTGGTGCTGGCCCCGGCGGACATCCGTCCGCCCGCCGGGGCCGGTACTGCAGGTGGTGCTGCGAGCCCTTACTTGGAGTAGAGCTCGACGATCAGCTGCTCCTGGACCGGGGTGTCGATCACCTGGCGGGCCGGGATGCTGTGGACGACGGCGCGCAGCTGGCCGCTGATGACCTCCAGCCACGGCGGCACGGGACGCTCGCCGGCGCGGGCCTGGGCGATCTCGAACGGCACCATCCGCCGCGACTTCTCGGCGACCTCGATGATGTCGTTGGCGCTCACCCGGTACGACGGGATGTCGACCTTGCGGCCGTTGACCCGGATGTGGCCGTGCTTGACCAGCTGGCGGGCCATGTCGCGGCTCTCGCCCCAGCCGGCCCGGTACACGACGTTGTCCAGGCGGGACTCGAGGATCTGCAGCAGGACCTCACCGGTCTTGCCCGTCTTGCGGTTGGCCTCCTCGTAGTAGCCGCGGAACTGCTTCTCGAGGACGCCGTAGATGCGGCGGGCCTTCTGCTTCTCGCGCAGCTGCAGGAGGTACTCGCTGTCCTTGCTGCGGCCCCGGCCGTGCTCGCCCGGCGGGTAGGGCCGGATCTCGATCGGGCACTTCGGGGACTCGCACTTGCTGCCCTTGAGGAACAGCTTCATCTTCTCGCGCCGGCACATCCGGCAGTCGGCTCCGGCGTAACGGGCCACGTCAGGTACTCCTCGTTCGTCTCGTCAGTGGCCGGTCAGACCCGGCGGCGCTTCTTGGGGCGGCAGCCGTTGTGCGGCTGCGGGGTCACGTCCTGGATCTGTCCGACCTCGAGGCCGGTCGCCTGCAGCGAGCGGATCGCCGTCTCGCGACCGGAGCCGGGGCCCTTCACGAAGACGTCGACCTTGCGCATGCCGTGCTCCTGGGCCTTGCGCGCGGCGTTCTCGGCGGCCATCTGGGCGGCGAACGGCGTCGACTTGCGCGAGCCCTTGAAGCCGACGTGGCCGGCCGAGGCCCAGCTGATCACGTTCCCGTTGGGGTCGGTGATGGACACGATCGTGTTGTTGAACGTGCTCTTGATGTGCGCGGCGCCGTGGGCGACGTTCTTCTTCTCCTTGCGGCGGACCTTCTTGGCCCCAGCCGCGGCGCGAGCCCTGGGAGGCATCTCTCTCCGGTTTCCTTCTGATCAGTGGCCAGTTAGAGCGCGTCGCGCACCGCCGCTCCCGCCCTCACGGGTCGCTGCGACGGCGCGCGGACACACTTACTTCTTGCCGGCCTTCTTCTTGCCGGCGATGGTCTTGCGCGGGCCCTTGCTCGAGCGCGCGTTGGTGCGGGTGCGCTGACCGTGCACGGGCAGCCCACGACGGTGGCGCAGGCCCTGGTAGCAGCCGATCTCCACCTTGCGGCGGATGTCGGCGGCCACCTCGCGGCGCAGGTCACCCTCGACGCGGAAGTGCTCGTCGATGTAGTCGCGCAGCTTCAGCAGGTCCTCGTCGCCGAGGTCCCGGACGCGCAGGTCGGGGCTGACGCCCGTCGCGGCCAGGGTCTCCTTGGCGTGGGCCTTGCCGATGCCGTAGATGTAGGTGAGCGCGATCTCCATCCGCTTCTCGCGGGGCAGGTCGACGCCGGCCAGTCGTGCCATGTCTCAGGTACTCCCTCAGCCCTGCCGCTGCTTGTGGCGGGCGTTGTCGCAGATGACCATGACCCGGCCGTGCCGGCGGATCACCTTGCACTTGTCGCAGATCTTCTTCACCGACGGCTGGACCTTCACCGTTGCCGCCCCTCATTCCTGTCGATCGATGGCCGCCCGCGCGGCACCCTCGGGTGCCCCGCGCCGGCGGCGGTCACTTGTAGCGGTAGACGATGCGACCGCGGGTCAGGTCGTAGGGCGAGAGCTCCACGACGACGCGGTCCTCCGGCAGGATGCGGATGTAGTGCTGGCGCATCTTGCCGCTGATGTGGGCGAGCACCCGGTGCCCGTTCTGCAGCTCGACCCGGAACATCGCGTTGGGCAGCGGCTCGACGACGCGACCCTCGACCTCGATGGCCCCGTCCTTCTTCGCCATGCCCGACACGGCCTCCCTGACTCGGTGGTGCTGGTGGATGTGGTGCTGGAGTCGCGGACGACCACGCCGGGGCCCGGCGGTCGTACGCGGTGGTTGCAGACCAGGTGGTGCAGGCGCTCCCGCGAGGGCGTCCCGCGCCGTGCGGCCACAGCACGACGACAGGACGGCGCGAACGCCGTCGTTCACTGTACCCCGCTGCGACGGGCCTCTCCAACCCGGCCTCTGTCACAACGGAAGGCCCCGGGTGGCCCCGTCGCAGGGTCCCACCACGAGCTCGCGAGTGGTGGGGGGCGAGGGGGCCCTTGCTCAGGTGCGGGGGGTGATCCCGAAGGGGGCCAGCCCCGCGACGCCGCCGTCCTCCGCCGTCAGGACCCAGGGCCCCTCGGGGGTGATGGCGACGGTGTGCTCGAAGTGGGCGGCCCGGGAGCCGTCCTTGGTGACCACGGTCCAGCCGTCCTCGAGTTCGACGGTGGCGGGGTCGCCCACCGTCACCATCGGCTCGATCGCCAGCGCGAGACCGGGCACCAGCCGGGGGCCGCGGCCGGGCCGGCCGTAGTTGAGGACGTGCGGGTCCTGGTGCATCTCGGTGCCGATCCCGTGGCCGCCGTAGTGGTCGACGATGCCGTAGGGGTGTGACTCCGCGGTGATGGCCTGCTCGACGGCGGCGCTGATGTCGGTGAGCCGGCCACCGGCGACCGCCCGGGCCAGGCCTGCCCACATGCTGCGCTCGGTGACGGCGATGAGGGCGGCGTCCTCGGCCGAGGGCGGGCCGACCGTGACGGTGACGGCCGAGTCGCCGTGCCAGCCGTCGAGGATGGCGCCGCAGTCGATCGAGATGTTGTCGCCCTCGGCGAGCACCCGCTGCGGGTCCGGGATGCCGTGCACGACCTCGTCGTTGATCGACGCGCAGATGCTGCCGGTGAAGCCGTGGTAGCCCAGGAACGACGGGACCGCCCCGGCCGACCGGATGGTGTCCTCGGCGATGGCGTCGAGCTCACCGGTCGTCACGCCGGGACGGACGGCGGCGCGCACGGCGCCGATCGCCTTCGCGACGACGAGGCCGGCGCCGCGCATCAGCTCGATCTCCTGCGGCGTCTTGATCTGGATCATGCGTCCACTCCACTTCGCCAACAGCGGGAGGCGGCTCAGGATCCCGGCCGACATGCGCGGCGCCGTCCCCTCAGCTGTCGTCTGACCGTCCGGGCTGCCCGAGGGCGGTCATCACGCGGTCGGTGACCTCCTCGATGGTGCCGATCGCGTCGATGCGCGACAGCAGCCCCTCGCCGTCGTAGAACCCCGAGAGCGGCGCGGTCTGTTCCCGGTAGACCTCCAGCCGGTGCCGGACGGTCTCGGGCCTGTCGTCGTCGCGCTGCACCCACTCGCCGTCGACGAGCATCCGCCGGCCGGAGAGCCGGCGGACGAGCTCCTCCTCCTCGACGACGAGCTCGAGGACGCGGTCGAGGTGGTGCCCCAGCTCGGCCAGCGAGCTGCGCAGCTGCTCGGCCTGGGCGATGGTGCGCGGGAACCCGTCGAGCAGGAAGCCGGCCTTGGCGTCGGGCTCGGCCAGCCGGTCCTTGACCATGGCGACGGTGATCTCGTCGGGGACCAGGTCGCCGGCGTCCATGTAGACCTTGGCCTTGCGGCCCAGCTCGGTCCGGCCGCTGACGTTGGCGCGGAAGATGTCGCCGGTCGAGATGGCCGGCACGCCGAGCCGTCCCGCGATGATCTGCGCCTGCGTCCCCTTGCCGGCTCCAGGGGGACCGAGCAGCACGACGCGCACTACTTCAGGAACCCTTCGTAGTTGCGCTGGTTGAGCTGGGTCTCGATCTGCTTCACCGTCTCCAAGCCCACTCCCACCATGATCAGCACCGCGGTCCCGCCGAACGGGAAGTTCTGGTTCGCTCCCTGCTGCGTGATCGACAGGAAGAAGTTGGGCAGCACCGCCACGATGCCGAGGTAGATCGACCCCGGCAGGGTGATCCGGGAGAGCACGTACTGCAGGTACTCGGCCGTGGGCCGGCCGGGGCGGATGCCGGGGATGAAGCCGCCGTAGCGCTTCATGTCGTCGGCCCGCTCCTCGGGGTTGAACGTGATCGACACGTAGAAGTACGTGAAGAAGACGATCAGGCCGAAGTACAGCGCCACGTGCACCGGGCTGCTCTGGTCGATGACGTAGTTCTCGAAGAACTGCCGCACCGGCCCGGTCTCGTCGCCCTGCAGCTGGGTGATCAGCTGCGGCAGGTAGAGCAGCGACGAGGCGAAGATGACCGGGATGACACCGGCCTGGTTGACCTTCAGCGGGAGGTAGGTCGACGTCCCGCCGTACATCCGGCGGCCGACCATGCGCTTGGCGTACTGGACCGGGATGCGCCGTTGCGCCTGCTCGACGTAGACGACCGCACCGATGATCAGCAGGGCGAAGGCGCAGACGACGGTGAAGACGACGCCGCCGCGGGTCTGCAGGATCGCGCCGCCCTCGGCCGGGATGCGGGCCGCGATCGAGGTGAAGATCAGCACGGACATGCCGTTGCCGATCCCCTTCTCGGTGAGCAGCTCGCCGAGCCACATGATGACGGCGGTGCCGGCGGTCAGCGTGATGACCAGGATGACCGTCGTCCAGATGCTCTGCGACGGGATGATCTCCTGCTGGCAACCGGGGAACAGCTGGCCGCTGCGGGCCAGCGCGATGATGCCGGTGCTCTGCAGGACCGCGAGGGCGATCGTGAGGTAGCGGGTGTACTGGGTCAGCTTCTGCTGCCCCGACTGCCCTTCCTTCTTCAGCTGCTCGAAGCGCGGGATCACCACGACCAGCAGCTGCACGATGATGCTGGCGGTGATGTAGGGCATGATCCCCAGCGCGAAGATCGACAGCCGCAGCAGCGCCCCGCCGGAGAACAGGTTCACCAGCGAGTAGACGTCGCGCTGGTCGGAGGCCTGCGCCTGCTCGAGGCAGCTGTTGATCGCCTCCACCGAGACCCCGGGACCCGGGATCGCGGCCCCCAGCCGGTACACGGCGATGATCGCCAGGGAGAACAGCAACTTGCGCCGGAGGTCTGGCGTCCGGAACGCCGCGGCGAACGCCTGCAGCACGTGCCCTCCCCTTATCGGTCGGACGAGGTTAGCAACGACGGAGGACCTTCCCTGCCCCCACCACTCGCGGACGCGCGGCGGGGGGCCCGGAGAGAGGCCGCAACCCGCCCGCCGGAGGGCGGACGGGCCGGGAACAGCAGACGACCCCCGGGGCTGGTGGTGCGGCCCCGGGGGTCGTCCGTCGCTCAGATGCGGGTGGTGCTGCCCCCGGCCGCGGCGATCTTCTCCGCCGCGGAGGCGGAGAAGGCGTGCGCGTGCACGGTGACCCGGACGCCGCCCAGGTCGCCGGTGCCGAGGACCTTCACCGGCTGGCCGCGGCGGACCGCGCCGGCGGTGGCGAGCGAGTCGGGGTCGACGTGCCCGCCCTCGGGGAACAGGGACGCGATCCGGTCGAGGTTGACGACCTGGAACACGACCTTGTTGCGGTTCTTGAAGCCGGACATCTTGGGCAGCCGCATGTGCAGCGGCGTCTGACCGCCCTCGAAGCGCGCGGAGGTGGTGCCGCGCGCGCCGGTGCCCTTGGTGCCGCGACCGGCCGTCTTCCCCTTGGAGCCCTCACCACGGCCGACTCGCGTCTTGGGGGTGTGGGCGCCCGGGGCCGGACGCAGGTGGTGGACCTTGAGAGTCATGATCAGTCCCTGCTCAGATCTCTTCGACGGTGACGAGGTGCGTCACCGTGGCGACCATCCCGCGGATCTCGGGACGGTCCTCCTGCACGACCGTGTCGTTGACCCGCTTGAGGCCCAGGGACCGCAGCGTCTGCCGCTGGTTGGGCTTCGTGCCGATCGCCGACCGGACCTGGGTGACCTTGAGCTGCGCCACGTCAGACCCCCTGACCCGCACGCGCCCGCAGCATGGCGGCTGGGGCGACGTCCTCGAGGGGCAGCCCGCGACGGGCGGCGATCTCCTCGGGCCGGACGAGGTCCTTCAGCGCCTGCATGGTGGCGTGCACGATGTTGATGGGGTTCGACGAGCCCAGGCTCTTCGAGAGCACGTCGTGGATCCCCGCGCACTCGAGCACGGCGCGCACCGGGCCACCGGCGATGACACCGGTACCGGGGCTGGCCGGCTTGAGGAGCACGACACCGGCCGCCGCCTCCCCCTGCACCGGGTGCGGGATGGTGCTGGCGATCCGCGGCACCTTGTAGAAGTGCTTCTTGGCCTCCTCGACGCCCTTGGCGATCGCCGCGGGCACCTCCTTGGCCTTGCCGTAGCCGACACCCACGGTGCCGTCGCCGTCGCCGACGATCACCAGCGCGGTGAAGCTGAAGCGCCGGCCGCCCTTGACGACCTTGGACACGCGGTTGATGGCCACCACGCGCTCGATGTAGTTGCTCTTCTCGGCAGGCGCGCCGCCGGGCCCCCGCCCGCCGTCACGACGGTCGCGGCGGTCGTTGCCGCCGCCGGCGCCGCCGCCGCGTCGCTGTGGTCCTGGCATCAGACGTCCCTCTCGATCTGCTCGTAGGCGGTGCTGCTCATCAGAAGTCCAGCCCGCCCTCTCGTGCGCCGTCGGCGAGCGCGGCGATACGGCCCTGGTAGCGGTTGCCACCGCGGTCGAAGACGACCCGGGTGATGCCCGCGGCCTGGGCGCGCTCGGCGACCAGGGTGCCGACCCGGCGGGCCAGGGCGGACTTGTCGCCCTCGGCGCCGCGCAGGCTGGCGTCCAGCGTCGAGGCGCTCACCAGGGTACGGCCGACGGTGTCGTCGACGACCTGCACATGGATGTGCCGCGAGCTGCGGTTGACCACCAGGCGCGGACGCTCGGCCGTGCCGGCGACCCGCTTGCGGAGCCGGTTGTGGCGGCGCAGCCGCGAGACGCGGCGGCGCGTGCTGATGTCGGTGCCGACGGGCGAGTGCACCCGAGCGGCCTTCTCGGTCTGTGCCATCACTTACCCGTCTTCCCGACCTTGCGCTTGACGACCTCGCCCTGGTAGCGGACGCCCTTGCCCTTGTACGGGTCCGGCCGGCGCAGCTTGCGGATGTTGGCGGCCACCTGGCCGACCTGCTGCTTGTCGATGCCGGTGACGCGCAGGCGCGTGGGCGACTCGACCGTGAAGGTGATGCCCTCCGGCGCCCGCACGGGCACCGGGTGGCTGAAGCCGAGGGCGAACTCGAGGTCGCTCCCCCGGGCCTGGACGCGGTACCCGACGCCGACGATCTCGAGGGTCTTGGTGTAGCCCTCGGTGACGCCGGTGATCATGTTGGCGATCAGCGTGCGGGACAGGCCGTGCAGGGCCTTGCTCTCGCGCTGGTCGTCGGGACGGCTCACCGCCAGGGTGCCGTCCTCGCCCTTGGCGACGGTGATCGGCGCGGCGACGGTGTGCGACAGGCTGCCCTTGGGGCCCTTGACGTTGACCGTCTGGCCGTCGATGGCGACGTCCACACCACCGGGCACCGGAATCGGCAGTCGTCCGATCCGTGACATCTCGCTCGCTCCTCTTACCAGACGTAGGCGAGGACTTCCCCGCCCACGCCCTTCTTGGTCGCCTGCCGGTCGGTCAGCAGCCCGGTCGAGGTGGAGATGATCGCCACCCCGAGGCCGCCGAGCACCTTGGGCAGGGCGTTGGACTTCGCGTAGACCCGCAGGCCCGGCTTGGACACCCGGCGCACCCCGGCGATGCTGCGCTCGCGGTTGGGGCCGAACTTCAGGTCGATCACCAGCTCCTTGCGGGTGGCGCCGTCCTTCTCGACCTCCTCGACGCGCCAGCCGGCGATGTAGCCCTCCTGCTGGAGGATCTCGGCGATGTGCGTCTTGAGCTTCGACGACGGCATGCGCGCCGAGTCGTGGTAGGCCGTGTTCGCGTTGCGCAGCCGCGTGAGCATGTCCGCGATCGGGTCGGTCATCGTCATGGGTGTCGTGCCTCTCTCGCCGCGGTTCCTCACGCGTCCCTCGCGTGGGCCTCTCGGCGAACGGTGGAGCTGGGGCCGCCCCGCGCGGTCAGCGCGCGGTGCGGGTACTGCGGACTACCAGCTGGACTTGCTCACGCCCGGCAGCTCGCCGGCGTGCGCCATCTCCCGCAGGCAGATCCGGCACAGGCCGAACTTGCGGAAGACCGAGTGCGGACGACCGCACCGCTGGCAGCGGGTGTAACCGCGGACCGCGAACTTCGGCTTGCGGGCCGCCTTGTTGATCAGCGCCTTCTTGGCCATCTCGGTGTCTCCTCGGCCCGGCTCAGCGGATGGTGGTGACGACGGGCTGGCCGGCGAACGGGAAGCCCAAGAGGCGGAGCAGCTCGCGACCCTCCTCGTCGTTGGTCGCGGTGGTGACCAGCGTGATGTCCATGCCGCGGGGACGGTCGATCTTGTCGACGTCGATCTCGCGGAACATCGACTGCTCGGTCAGCCCGAACGTGTAGTTGCCGTGCCCGTCGAACTGCTGGGCGTTCAGGCCGCGGAAGTCACGGATGCGGGGCAGGGCCAGCGCCAGGAGCCGGTCGAGGAACTCCCACATGCGGTCACCGCGGAGGGTGACCTTGGCGCCGATGGGCATGCCCTCGCGCAGCTTGAACTGGGCGATGGACTTGCGGGCCCGGACGACGGCCGGACGCTGGCCGGTGATCGCGGTCAGGTCGCGCACCGCGCCGTCCATGAGCTTGGCGTCGCGGGTCGCCTCGCCGACGCCCATGTTGACGACGATCTTGGTCAGCCGCGGGATCTGCATGACGTTGGCGTAGCCGAACTCGTCCTGCAGGGCCGGCACGATCGACTCGCGGTAGTGCGCCAGCAGGCGCGGGAGCTCGCGGGTGGGTGCAGTCATCGTCAGAGGTCCTTACCCGTCCGCCGCGACACCCGGATGTTGCGGCCTTCCTCGTCCTTGCGGTGGCCGACCCGGGTCGGCTTGCCCTCGGAGTCGATCACCATCACGTTGCTGACGTGGATGGGAGCCTCCTGGGTGACGATCCCGCCCTGCTGCGCGCCCCGCTGGTTCGAGCTGATGCGGGTGTGCTTCTTGACGCGGCCGACGCCCTCGACGAGGACCTTCTGCAGCTTGGGGTAGGCGGCGATGACGCGGCCGCGGGCGCCCTTGTCCTTGCCGGACAGGACCACGACCGTGTCGCCCTTCTTGACCTTCATGGACGGCGTCCTCTTGTTCTCGGCCATCTTCTTGTCGGCCATGGTCAGAGCACCTCCGGGGCGAGCGAGATGATCCGCATGAAGCGCTTGTCGCGCAGCTCGCGGCCGACGGGGCCGAAGATGCGGGTACCGCGCGGGTCACCGCTGTCGCGGATGATCACGGCGGCGTTCTCGTCGAAGCGGATGTAGGAGCCGTCGGGACGACGGCGCTCCTTGGCGGTGCGGACCACGACGGCCTTGACGACGTCGCCGCGCTTGACGCCGGCACCCGGCAGCGCGTCCTTGACCGTCGCCACGATGACGTCACCGATGCCCGCGTAGCGTCGCCCGGAGCCGCCGAGCACCCGGATGCAGAGGATCTCCTTCGCACCGGTGTTGTCGGCGACCCGCAGTCGCGACTCCTGCTGGATCACGTCCTACTCCCAATCTCAGTGGTGACAGCCGGGCCGGAACGGTGAACCGGCTGTCCGGTTCCCACGTGCGGACGCACCGGCAGCGGAGGGCTGCCGGTGCGTCCGACACGGGTACCGGGATGCGGCGCTCACCCGGAGGGGCGCCAGTCGTCCAGGGTACCTGGTCCCCGGACGTCCCACGAGGGGCCGTCCGTCACAGGACCGGGACGCCCGGACCCCTCACTTGGCCTTCTCGACGACCTCGACCAGCCGCCACCGCTTGGTGGTCGACAGCGGCCGGGTCTCCATGATCTGCACGCGGTCGCCGATGCCGGCGACCCCCTGCTCGTCGTGGGCCTTCAGCTTGCTGGTCCGGCGGATGACCTTGCCGTAGAGGCCGTGCTTCACGCGGTCCTCGACCTCGACGACGATCGTCTTGTCCATCTTGTCGCTGACCACGAGGCCCTCGCGGACCTTGCGGTAGCCGCGGCCGGCCAGGCCGGGGCCGCTGGCGACAGCGGTGTTGTCGGGCTCGCTCATGCCACACCCTCGTTCGGGGCGGCCGAGAGACCGAGCTCGCGCTCGCGCATGATCGTGTAGATCCGGGCGATGTCGCGGCGGACGGTCTGCAGCCGCCGGTTGTTGTCCAGCTGGCCGGTGGCCACCTGGAACCTCAGGTTGAACAGCTCTTCCTTGTGCTCACGCAGCCGCGTGGCGAGCTCGTCGGCCGAGAGCTCGCGCAGCTCCGGGGCGGTCAGACCGGCAGCCATCACACCTCTCCTTCACGCGTGATGAAGCGGCACTTCATGGGCAGCTTGTGGATGGCGCGGCGCATGGCCTCGCGGGCGACCGGCTCGGCCACGCCGGAGAGCTCGAAGAGCACCCGGCCCGGCTTGACGTTGGCGACCCACCACTCGGGCGAGCCCTTGCCCGAGCCCATGCGGGTCTCGGCCGGCTTCTTGGTGAGCGGACGGTCCGGGTAGATCGAGATCCACACCTTGCCGCCACGGCGGATGTGCCGCGTCATGGCGATACGGGCGGACTCGATCTGCCGGTTGGTCACGTAGGCCGGCTCCAGGGCCTGGATGGCGTACTCGCCGAAGTTGATGGCGGTACCGCCCTTGGCCCGGCCGGAGCGGTCCGGGTGGTGCTGCTTGCGGTGCTTGACGCGCCGGGGGATCAGCACGTGTCAGCCCTCCGTCTGGGTGTCGGTCGCCGTCGTCTCGGCCGCCGCGGTGCCCTCGGGGCCGGCCGCCTGGGCGACGGTCTGCTCGGCCGCGACCTCGCCGGAGGTCACGGCCAGGGTGCTGTCGGCGGTGTCCGGGCCGGTGGGCGCGCCCGACGACTCGGCCGCGGCGCGGCCGGCCTCGGTGCCACCGGCGGTCGTGCCGCTCGAGCCCGACCGGCGGGGGCGCTGCGGCCGCTCACGGCGCTGCTGCCGGGCGGCGAGGGCCTCGAGGGCCTCCCGCTCGGCACGCGAGCCGCTGACGTCGCCCTTGTAGATCCACACCTTCACGCCGATGCGGCCGAAGGTGGTGCGGGCCTCGTACAGGCCGTAGTCGATGTTCGCGCGGAGGGTGTGCAGCGGCACGCGCCCCTCGCGGTAGAACTCCGACCGGCTCATCTCGGTACCGCCGAGGCGCCCGGAGCACTGCACCCGGATGCCCTTGACCTGCGGGCTGCGCTGGGCCGACTGCATGGCCTTGCGCATGGCGCGGCGGAAGCTCACCCGGCTCGACAGCTGCTCGGCCACGGCCTGGGCCACCAGCTGCGCGTCGGCCTCGGGGTTCTTCACCTCGAGGATGTTGAGCTGCACCTGCTTGCCGGTGAGCTTCTCCAGCTCGCCACGGATGCGGTCGGCCTCCGCGCCGCGGCGGCCGATGACGATGCCCGGCCGGGCGGTGTGGATGTCGACGCGGACCCGGTCACGGGTGCGCTCGATCTCCACCTTGGAGATGCCGGCGCGCTCCATGCCCTTGGTCATGAGCTTGCGGATGGCCACGTCTTCCTTGACGTAGTCCTTGTAGAGCTTGTCGGCGTACCACCGGGACTTGTAGTCGGTGGTGATGCCCAGGCGGAACCCGTGCGGGTTGACCTTCTGACCCACTAGCGGGTCCCTCCCCTCGTGTTGGCGCGCTGCTGCGTGCCCTGCTGCCCGGTCTGCTGGACCGCGGGGCCGGACTGGCCGGTGCGGCGGCGGGCGGTGCGGGACTTGCCGGCGAGCTCGGCGCTGGAGCCGACCTCGCTCACCTCGACGGTGATGTGGCTCGTCCGCTTGTTGATCCGGTAGGCCCGGCCCTGCGCCCGCGGACGGATCCGCTTGAGCGTGGGGCCCTCGTCGACGTAGGCGGCGCTGACGACGAGCGCGGCCGGGTCCAGCCGCAGGTTGTGCTCGGCGTTGGCGACGGCGCTGGCGACGACCTTGGCCACCGGCTCGCTGGCGGCCTGCGGGGCGAACCGCAGCAGCGCCAGGGCCTCGTCGGTGGGCAGGTAGCGGACCAGGTCCACCACCCGGCGTGCCTTCATGGGGGCGACGCGGACGAACCGGGCGGTGGCCCGGGCGACCTGCGTCTCCTCTCCCAGCTGGGAAGTCATCTCGTGTCTCTCTCTCGCGGGACCGTGCTCAGCCCCGCCGGGACCGGCGGTCGTCCTTGACGTGGCCCCGGAAGGTCCGGGTGGGGGCGAACTCGCCGAGCTTGTGCCCGACCATCGCCTCGGTCACGAACACCGGCACGTGCTTGCGCCCGTCGTGCACGGCGATGGTGTGGCCGAGCATGTCCGGGATGATCGTCGAGCGCCGCGACCAGGTCCGGATGACCGTCTTGGTGCCCTTCTCGTTCTGCGCGTCCACCTTCTTGAGCAGGTGGTCGTCGACGAACGGGCCCTTCTTCAGGCTGCGTGGCATGTCTGTCGGACTCCTCTACCCGCTCAGCGCTTCTTGTTGGTGCGGCGACGGCGCACGATCAGGGCGTCGCTGGCCTTGCGCTTGCGCGTGCGGCCCTCGGGCTTGCCCTTCGGGTTCACCGGGTGGCGACCACCGGAGGTCTTGCCCTCACCACCACCGTGCGGGTGGTCGACCGGGTTCATGGCGACACCGCGGACGGTCGGGCGCTTGCCCTTCCACCGCATGCGGCCGGCCTTGCCCCAGTTGATGTTCGACTGCTCGGCGTTGCCCACCTCGCCGACGGTCGCGCGGCAGCGCACGTCGACGTTGCGGATCTCGCCCGACGGCATGCGCAGCTGGGCGAAACGACCCTCACGGGCGACCAGCTGGACGCTCGTGCCGGCCGACCGGGCGATCTTGGCGCCGCCGCCCGGGCGCAGCTCGATGGCGTGCACCACCGTGCCGACCGGGATGTTGCGCAGCGGCAGGTTGTTGCCGGGCTTGATGTCGGCCGAGGGGCCGCACTCCACCGTGTCGCCCTGCTTGAGCCGCGCCGGCGCGATGATGTAGCGCTTCTCGCCGTCGGCGAAGTGCAGGAGCGCGATCCGCGAGGTGCGGTTCGGGTCGTACTCGATGTGCGCGACCTTGGCCGGCACGCCGTCCTTGTCCGCCCGGCGGAAGTCGATCAGGCGGTACGCGCGCTTGTGGCCGCCGCCCTGGTGGCGAGCGGTCACCTTCCCGTGGACGTTGCGCCCACCGCGGCCGTGCAGCGGCCGGACCAGCGACTTCTCGGGATGGTCGCGGGTGACCTCGGCGAAGTCGGCGACGCTGGAGCCGCGGCGGCCCGGCGTCGTCGGCTTGTACTTGCGGATAGCCATTGCTGACTCGGTTCCTCTGTCTCTGGTCCGAACGATCCGGGCGCTCAGGCGCCGGGACCACCGAAGATCTCGATGCGGTCACCGGGGGCGACCGAGACGATGGCGCGCTTGGTGTCCTTGCGCTTGCCCATCCGGGTGCCCCGGCTGCGCTTGCGCTTGCCCTGGCGGTTGATCGTGTTGACGGACAGGACCTTCACGTTGAAGACCTGCTCGACGGCGATCTTGATCTGCGTCTTGTTGGCCTCGGGGAGCACCACGAACGTGTACTGGTTGTCGTCCAGCAGCCCGTAGCTCTTCTCCGAGATCACCGGCGACAGCAGGACGTCCCGGGGGTCGCGGACGCTCACTTGGTCTCCTCGGTGGTGTCGGTGCCGGCGTCCTCGTCGGCGTCGTCGGCGTCGACGTCCAGGTCGGTGGTGCCCTGGGCCGGCTGGACGGACGGGATGGCACCGGGGATGTCCGGCGTCGTCAGGTCGGGCTTGGTCAGCGAGGTGGTGCGGGCACCACCGTGCGGACCGGCCACGAACTCGGCGAGGGCGGTCTCGGTGAAGACCACCTCGTCGCTGACCAGGACGTCGTAGGTGTTGAGCTGGCCGGCCTCGATCAGGTGCACGCGCGGCTCGTTGCGCAGGCTCACCCAGTTGAGGACGTCGTCGCGGTCGAGGACCACCAGCACGCGCTTGGCGCTGGTGACGGCGTCGAGGGTGGCCAGCGCCGCCTTGGTCTTCGGCGCGTCGCCGTCGACGAAGGTGGTGACGACGTGCACGCGGCCCTCGCGCGCCCGGTCGGAGAGGGCGCCGCGGAGGGCGGCGGCCTTCATCTTCTTGGGCGTGCGCTGCGAGTAGTCGCGGGGCTGCGGGCCGTGGACGGTGCCACCGCCGGTGAACTGCGGGGCCCGGATCGAGCCCTGCCGGGCGCGGCCGGTGCCCTTCTGGCGGTAGGGCTTGACGCCACCGCCGCGGACGGCACCGCGGGTCTTGGTCGCGTGCGTGCCCTGGCGGGCGGCGGCCAGCTGGGCCACCACGACCTGGTGCAGCAGCGAGACGTTGGTCGCCGTGTCGAACAGGTCGCCGGGCAGCGTCACGCTGCCGGAGGTCTCCCCGGCCGGCGTGCGGACGTCGACCTGGCGGTCGGCGCGCGCGGCCTCGGTCGCGGTCGAGCGGGTCACTGGTTGTCACTCCCCACGGGCCCGCCCTTGACGGCCGAGCGGACGAGCACGAGGCCGCCCTTCGGGCCGGGGACGGCGCCCTTGATCAGGATCAGGCCGCGCTCGGCGTCGACCTTGTGGACGACGAGCGAGAGCGTCGTGGTCTTGACCGCGCCCATGCGGCCGGCCATGCGCAGGCCCTTGAAGACACGGCCCGGGGTCGAGGCGCCGCCGATGGAGCCCGGCGACCGGTGCTTGCGCTGGGTGCCGTGCGCGGCACCCAGGCCCCGGAAGCCGTGACGCTTCATGACACCGGCGGTGCCCTTGCCCTTGCTCGTGCCGATGACGTCGACCTTGGCCACGCCCTCGAACACCTCGGCGGTCAGCTCCTGGCCGACCGTGTACTCGGAGGCGTCCTCCGTGCGCAGCTCCACCACGTGGCGGCGCGGGGTGACGCCGGCCTTGGCGAAGTGGCCACCCTCGGGCTTGTTCACCTTGCGGGGGTCGATCTCGCCGAAGCCGAGCTGGACGGCCGAGTAGCCGTCGACCTCGGGGGTGCGCACCTGCGTCACCACGTTCGGGCCCGCCTTGACGACGGTCACCGGCACGATGCGGTTGTTCTCGTCGAAGACCTGGGTCATCCCCAGCTTCTCGCCGAGGAGCCCGCGGAACGTACTCGCCATGACTGGTCTCGGTCCCTTACTGGATGTTGACGTCGACCGAGGCCGGCAGGTCGATGCGCATGAGCGCGTCGACCGTCTTCGGCGTCGGGTCGAGGATGTCGATGAGCCGCTTGTGCGTGCGCATCTCGAAGTGCTCCCGCGAGTCCTTGTACTTGTGCGGCGAGCGGATGACGCAGTACACGTTCTTCTCCGTCGGCAGCGGCACCGGGCCGACGACGCGCGCTCCGGTCTTCGTGACCGTGTCCACGATGCGCCGCGCCGAGGCGTCGATCGCCTCGTGGTCGTAGGCCTTCAGCCTGATGCGGATCTTCTGTCCCGCCATCGCTGTCTCTCGCTCCTGCCGATCGCTGTTCTGCTTGCTGGGGAACGCCGGGTGCGTCCGGAACTCATCCGGTCTGGCCCCAGCGGGGAGGGTGGCGGTGCACACAGGCGGGCCGCGCACCCGGGGACGGGCGGCGGCGCGGTCCCGCGCCGCCGCCCGTCGGGGGTGTTACTTGATGATCTTGGTGACGCGACCGGCGCCGACGGTGCGGCCACCCTCACGGATGGCGAACCGCAGGCCCTCCTCCATGGCGATCGGCTGGATCAGCTCGACCGTCATCTCGGTGTTGTCGCCCGGCATGACCATCTCGGTGCCGGCCGGCAGGGTCACGACGCCGGTGACGTCGGTCGTCCGGAAGTAGAACTGCGGACGGTAGTTGTTGAAGAACGGCGTGTGACGGCCACCCTCGTCCTTCGAGAGGATGTAGACCGAACCCTCGAAGTTGGTGTGCGGGGTGATCGAGCCGGGCTTCACGACGACCTGGCCGCGCTCCACGTCCTCGCGCTTGATGCCGCGCAGCAGCAGACCGACGTTGTCGCCGGCCTGGCCCTGGTCGAGCAGCTTGCGGAACATCTCGACGCCGGTGACGGTGGTCTTGGTCGACGACGGACGGATGCCGACGATCTCGACCTCCTCCGACACCTTGACGATGCCGCGCTCCACGCGACCGGTGACGACGGTGCCGCGACCGGTGATGGTGAAGACGTCCTCGACCGGCATGAGGAACGGCTTGTCGATCTCACGCTGCGGCTCGGGGATCGCCGTGTCGACGGCGTCCATGAGCTCCATGAGCTTGTTGCCCCACTCGGCGTCGCCCTCGAGCGCCTTGAGCGCCGAGACGCGGACCACGGGGACGTCGTCGCCCGGGAACTCGTACTCGCTGAGCAGCTCGCGGACCTCCAGCTCGACGAGCTCGAGGATCTCCTCGTCGTCGACCATGTCGGCCTTGTTCAGCGCCACGACGATGTAGGGGACGCCGACCTGGCGGGCCAGGAGGACGTGCTCCTTGGTCTGCGGCATCGGGCCGTCGGTGGCGGCGACCACCAGGATGGCGCCGTCCATCTGCGCCGCACCGGTGATCATGTTCTTGATGTAGTCGGCGTGCCCGGGGCAGTCGACGTGCGCGTAGTGACGGTTCTCCGTCTGGTACTCGACGTGGGCGATCGAGATCGTGATGCCGCGGGCCTTCTCCTCGGGCGCCTTGTCGATCTGGTCGAAGGCCGACGCCTCGTTGAGGTCCGGGTACTTGTCGTGCAGGACCTTGGTGATCGCCGCGGTCAGCGTGGTCTTGCCGTGGTCGATGTGCCCGATGGTGCCGATGTTGACGTGCGGCTTGGTCCGCTCGAACTTGGCCTTGGCCACTGGGTTCCTCTCCTCGTGGTGTCGCAGTCGTGCTGACGCTGGGGTGGGCTTGCAGGGGGCCGGGCGGGGACGTACCCCGCCCGGCGGTCACTCGCCGGTGGCCTTGGCGATGATCTCCTTGGCCACGTTCTGCGGGACCTCGGCGTACGAGTCGAACACCATGGTGTAGCTCGCCCGCCCCTGGGTGCGGCTGCGCAGGTCGCCCACGTAGCCGAACATCTCCGAGAGCGGGACCAGGGCCCGGACGACGCGGGCGCCGGAGCGCTCCTCCATCGCCTGGATGAGCCCGCGCCGGGAGTTCAGGTCGCCGATGACGTCACCCATGTAGTCCTCGGGCGTGACGACCTCGACGGCCATCATCGGCTCGAGCAGCGCAGGGCTGGCCTTGCGCGCGGCCTCCTTGAAGACCATCGAGCCGGCGATCTTGAAGGCCATCTCCGAGGAGTCGACCTCGTGGTACTGGCCGTCGACGAGGGTCGCCTTGACGCCCACCATCGGGTAGCCGGCGAGGATGCCGTACTGCATGGCGTCCTGCATGCCCTGGTCGACCGAGGGGATGTACTCCCGCGGGATGCGACCACCGGTGACGGCGTTGACGAACTCGTAGGTCGGGCCGTCGCCGCTGACCTCGAGCGGCTCGATGCTCACCTGCACCTTGGCGAACTGGCCGGACCCACCGGTCTGCTTCTTGTGGGTGTAGTCGACCTTCTCGACCGCCTTGCGGATGGTCTCGCGGTAGGCCACCTGCGGCTTGCCGACGTTGGCCTCGACCCGGAACTCGCGACGCATGCGGTCGACGAGGATCTCCAGGTGCAACTCGCCCATGCCGGAGATGACCGTCTGGCCGGTCTCCTCGTCGAGCTTGACCTGGAAGGTCGGGTCCTCCTCGGCCAGCTTCTGGATGGCCGTGCCGAGCTTCTCCTGGTCGCCCTTGGTCTTCGGCTCGATCGCGACCGAGATGACCGGGGCCGGGAAGGTCATCGACTCGAGGATCACCGGGTTCTGCGGGTCGCAGAGGGTGTCACCCGTGGTGGTCTGCTTCAGGCCGACGACGGCGACGATCTGACCGGCGCCCACGCCCTCGCGCTCCTCGCGCTTGTTCGCGTGCATCTGGTAGATCTTGCCGATCCGCTCCTTGCGGTCCTTGGTGCTGTTGAGCACCGGGGACCCGGAGGAGAGCCGGCCCGAGTAGACCCGGACGTAGGTCAGCTTGCCGAGGTGCTGATCGGTCTGGATCTTGAAGGCCAGGGCGGAGAACGGCTCGTCCTCGTCGGCGTGCCGCAGGACCTCGGTCTCGCCGTCCATGGCGGTGCCGACGATCGCCTCGATGTCCAGCGGGCTGGGCAGGTAGTCGGTGACCGCGTCGAGCAGGGGCTGCACGCCCTTGTTCTTGAACGCCGTGCCGGTGAGCACCGGGTTGATCTGCGCGGAGATGGTCGCCTTGCGGATCGCGGCCTTCAGCATCTCGACGGAGATGTCCTCGCCGCCGAGATAGGCCTCCATGAGGTCGTCGTTGGTCTCGGCAACGGTCTCGAGCAGCTTCTCGCGGTACTCGGCGGCCTGGTCGGCGAGCTCGGCCGGGATCTCCTCGACGGCGTAGTCCTCACCCATGGCGGTCTCGCCGCGCCAGGTGAGGGCGCGCATCTGCACCAGGTCGACGACACCGATGAAGTCGGCCTCGGCGCCGATGGGCAGCTGCAGCACCGCGGGGTTGGCGCCGAGCCGCTCGACCATCATGTCGACGCAGCGGAAGAAGTCCGCGCCGGTCCGGTCGAGCTTGTTCACGAAGCACATGCGCGGGACGCCGTACTTCTCCGCCTGCCGCCAGACCTGCTCGGTCTGCGGCTCCACGCCGGCGACACCGTCGTACACGGCCACCGCACCGTCGAGCACGCGCAGGGACCGCTCCACCTCGACGGTGAAGTCGACGTGCCCCGGAGTGTCGATGATGTTGATGTCGTAGCCGTTCCAGGAGCACTTCGTCGCGGCCGACGTGATGGTGATGCCGCGCTCCTGCTCCTGCTCCATCCAGTCCATCGTGGCCGCGCCGTCGTGGACCTCACCGATCTTGTAGTTGATACCGGTGTAGAAGAGGATGCGCTCGGTCGTCGTGGTCTTGCCGGCGTCGATGTGCGCCATGATCCCGATGTTGCGGGTCTTGGCGAGCTGGGCCGCGTTGGTGGCCATCTCTGACTCCTCTTTGTCTCTGGTCCGCGTGCGGGTCGTCCGGGGGTGGCCCGGCGTGTCCCGCCGGCGGGTGCTGGCGGGGTGCCACCAGCCGGGTGCGACTACCAGCGGTAGTGCGCGAAGGCCTTGTTCGACTCGGCCATCTTGTGGGTGTCCTCGCGGCGCTTGACCGCGGCACCGAGGCCGTTGCTGGCGTCGAGCAGCTCGTTCATGAGGCGCTCGGTCATCGTCTTCTCGCGGCGCGCGCGGCTGTACTGGATCAGCCAGCGCAGGCCCAGGGTGGTGCTCCGGGAGGCGCGGACCTCGACCGGGACCTGGTAGGTCGCGCCACCGACGCGGCGGCTGCGGACCTCGAGGGCCGGCTTGACGTTGTCCAGCGCGCGCTTGAGCGTGACCACCGGGTCGGTGTCGGTCTTGGCGCGGCAGCCCTCGAGGGCGCCGTAGACGATCGACTCGGCGACCGAGCGCTTGCCGTCGACCAGGACCTTGTTCACCAGCTGGGTGACCAGCGGCGACTGGTAGACCGGGTCGGCGGTCAGCGGACGGCGCGGCGCGGGGCCCTTGCGCGGCATGTCAGCTCTTCTCCTTCTTCGCGCCGTACCGGCTGCGAGCCTGCTTGCGGTTGCGGACGCCCTGGGTGTCCAGCGAGCCACGGATGATCTTGTAACGCACACCCGGGAGGTCCTTCACGCGGCCGCCGCGCACGAGCACCATCGAGTGCTCCTGCAGGTTGTGGCCGACGCCCGGGATGTAGGCGGTCACCTCGATGCCACTGGTGAGGCGGACGCGAGCGACCTTGCGCAGCGCCGAGTTCGGCTTCTTCGGCGTCGTCGTGTACACGCGGGTGCACACACCACGACGCTGAGGGGAGCCCTTCAGCGCCGGGGTCTTGGTCTTCTCGACCTTGTCCTCGCGGCCCTTGCGGACCAGCTGGTTGATCGTGGGCATGGGTGGCCTGGATCTCCTACCTGCGCTGGGTCGTGCTGTGGACGGTGCTGCTGTCGTGTCGCCGGTGCCGGTCCTGCCGGGGTCGTCCGCCCTGGTCGCGAGCCACTCACCGGCCCCCGCGGTCGGGCGTGTCGCCCTCCCCAGGACCGACCGGCGGTCGAACCGGACAGGTCGCCCCCCGCGACTCGGCGCCGCCACCTCCGGCCACCGTCCTGTCGTGGACGGCCCACCGGGGCGGACCCTCGGCCAGGAGGAGGACCTCCGGACACCCAGGCGCACCGCGAACGGGAGCAGGCCCAGGGCACCCTGGGCACGGCTGACCACGATACCCGCGGTCCGGGAGGCGGTCAAAGCCGGGTCCCGGGCGCCCTGCGGGCAGGGCCTGCCTGACGCCCGGACCGGCTCGCAGGGTGCAACGGCGCAGGTCCGGGGACTGTTCCCGGAGCCGGCGCCGGGTCGGCGGACCGCCCGGGGTGGCGAGGACTGTACCGCGGTCCCGCCGCCGCGCCAGGGTGTGACGCGACTCTCCGGGGCTCCCGATCCGGACGTCGCCCCGGGCCCCGGCCCGGACGCCGACCCGCCGTGGCGGCGGCGCGCGACTGTCGGTACCTCCCCCTACCGTCGGTGTCAGCAGAGCCACACACCGCAACGGAGGTCTCCGTGCTCATCGACTCGGCGCGCGAGCTCAAGGCGCGCCTCACCGTGCGGCTGGCCGAGGGCTTCCCCCTGGTCACCGCGAGCGACCTCGGCGGCCGGCTGTGGACCCGGCCGGCCATCGGGCTGGCCCCGGTGTCCCCGGGGAGGGCACACCTGGCCATCCGGGTGGCGGCGGCGGCCGACGCGCGGGTCCTCCTGACCGGCCTGGACGACGTCGTCCGCGCGGAGGTCGACGTCCGGGTGACCGGGCCGATACTGCCGCAGACGGCCCTCTCCCCCGGGCGGTTGCAGCAGCGCACCCGGCCCCTGGTACCCGGCCTGTCGGTGGCACACCCGGCGGTCAGTGCGGGGACGCTGGGCGGCTTCGTCCGGCTCGACGGCCGACTCGCCGTGCTGTCCAACAACCACGTGCTGGCCGCCGCCGACGCCGGCGCGGTCGGTGACGCGGTGCTGCAGCCCGGCCCCGCCGACCGCGGCACCCCGGCCGACCGGGTCGCCACGCTGGCCGCGTCCGTGCCGTTCACCGACCGCGCCAACCGGGTCGACGCCGCCGTGGCCACCCTCGACGAGGGCGTCGAGGCCGATCCGGGCCGCGTCCCGGGCGGGCCGCTGGGGACCACGGTGCCCGACGGGGTGGAGGTCGAGCCCGACGAGGAGGTGGAGAAGGTCGGCCGCACGACCGGTCACACGCGCGGCCGGATCACCGCGGTGGAGGTCGACGGGGTCGCCGTCCAGTACGAGGACGGCGTGCACGTCTTCGACGACCAGATCGAGATCGAGGGCCTGTCGGGGGCGTTCTCCGCCGGCGGTGACAGCGGCTCGGTCATCTGGCGCAGCAGCGACCGCGCACCACTGGCCCTGCTGTTCGCCGGGAGCAGCGAGGGCGGCAGCACCGGGGCCGGGCTGACCTTCGCCAACCCGCTGGCGACCGTGCTGGCGACGCTCGGGGTGGAGTGGGTCGCCTCGTGAGCACATCCCCCAGGTCAGGGGGATGTCGCTCCGGGCGGGGACGAGGCACCATGGGGAGGTGACCGAGCCCGCCCGACCGCCCGGGGCCTTCCTCGCCCCTGGCTCCCGGCCGGCGGGCGTCAGCGAGGAGCCCTCGTGACCGACCGTGCCGCCGCCCGCGCCGCCAAGACCACCCTGGTCCGCCAGCTGTCCGCCCAGCCCGGCGTGGTGGGCATCGGCCTGGCCCGGCGGGACACCGGGTACGTCGTGAAGGTCGACGTCGCCGATGCGGACGCTGCGGGCCGGGTGCCCGGCGACGTCGACGGCGTCCGGGTGGTCACCGAGGTCGTGGGTGCCGTCCGCCCGCTGCGCAGCCGCACCGCCTGACCCATCCGCGCACCGCACCTGAGGCCGGGGGCCGGCCCGGGGCACCCGCTACGGTCGCCGGTGGCGCCGACGCGGGCGCCGCCGACCAGAGGAGTGCAGGTGCGCATCGGCATCCAGGCCAGCTACGCCGGGGGTTTCCAGGAGACGGCGGCGGAGATCGTCGACCTCGAGGCGGCCGGCCTCGACCTCGCGATGTGCGCGGAGGTCTACACCTTCGACGCCGTCAGCCAGCTCGGCTACCTGGCCGCCGTCACCCAGCGGGTCGAGCTGATGAGCGCGATCCTGCCCATCTACAGCCGTACGCCGGCGCTGACGGCGATGACCGCGGCCGGCCTGGACTTCGTCTCCGGCGGCCGCTTCACCCTGGGGCTGGGCGCCTCGGGCCCGCAGGTCATCGAGGGCTGGCACGGCGTCCCCTACGACGCGCCGCTGCAGCGCACCCGCGAGGTCGTGGAGATCTGCCGCCAGGTGTGGCGGCGCGAGCGGCTGGTGCACGAGGGCCCGAAGTACACCGTCCCGCTGCCGGCCGACCAGGGCACCGGGCTCGGCAAGCCGCTGAAGCTGATCAACACCCCGGTCCGCGACCGGATCCCCGTCATGCTCGCCGCGCTGGGCCCCAAGAACGTGGAGCTGGCCGCCGAGATCGCCGAAGTGTGGGAGCCGATCTGGTTCATGCCCGAGCGCGCCGACGACGTCTGGGGCGAGGCCCTGCGGGCCGGCAAGGCCAAGCGCGACCCGGAGCTCGGGGAGCTGCAGGTCATCTGCGGCGTCCCGGTGGCGATCGGCGAGGACGTCGACCACCTGCACGACCAGGTGCGGCCGCAGCTGGCGCTCTACGTCGGCGGCATGGGCGCCAAGGGCAAGAACTTCTACAACGACCTGGCCCGGCGCTACGGGTACGAGGAGGCCGCCGAGACCGTGCAGGACCTCTACCTGTCCGGGCGGAAGGACGAGGCCGCGGGCGCGCTGCCGGAGGACTTCGTCCGCCGGGTGTCGCTCATCGGGCCGGAGTCCTACGTCGCCGAGCGGATCTCCGCCTACGCCGATGCCGGCGTCACCACCATCGCCCTGCAGCCGCTCGACGACAGCCGCGAGGGCCGGCTGCGCACCGTGGAGACCATGCGCCGGCTGGCCGACGCCTAGGCCGGGGATTGCGTCACGTGACGCGAGGCGGGGCCACGGGTCGGCGTCCTCGTCCTCCCTCACCGCCAGGGGGGCGCCCCCCCCCCCCCCCCCGCGCGCCGCCCCCCCCCCCTAACCGTAACAGATAACCCCCACCCCCCCCCCACCCCGGCGGGG